>JAQWJZ010000009.1 GCA_029248105.1 Flavobacteriales bacterium | reverse complement strand
TGGAAAAATCATAATCGATTCTCTACCTACCAACACTTCTTTAGTTGTAGAAGTATTAAAAAAGGAAACTGTAATTCTCAGAACAAAAGGTACATTTCCTACAATTATAGACTCTTTAGTTGCTGGCACTTATTATATTAGAGTTATTGAAGATGAAAATCAAAATGGTATTTGGGATAGCGGCATCCTTTCTGAAAAAAAACAAGCAGAACGAGTTAGGCTATACCCTAAGGAAATTGTTGTAAGAGAAAACTGGGACGTCTTAATAGAATGGGACACTAATTAATTGTGAAAGAATCCATGTCTTTTAAAAATGGCAATCTTAATCTGCCTTGAGCCAAATCATTTTTATCAATAACTAACGTTTTTACTTGCTCTTTTTCTATTCCCCTATATATAATGTGTCCATTATAGTCTATTAGCGAACTATGACCGCTAAACTCAATATCATTAATATCTTGTCCTACTCTATTTACACCAACAACGTAACATTGATTTTCTATTGCTCTAGCTACTAATAGCTTGTCCCAATGGTCAATTCTTTTGACTGGCCAGTTAGCAACGTAAAGCATAAGGTCAAAGTTTACATTATTTCTACTGAACACAGGAAATCGTAAGTCATAACATATAAGTGGACAAATTTTCCAACCATTAAAATCTACAATAAGCCTGTTTTGACCTGCTTTGAAATAGGACTCCTCTTGCATCATTCCAAATAAATGACGCTTATCGTAATACTGATATGTGCCGTCGGGATTCATCCATATTAAACGGTTGTACTTGTGGTTATTTTCTGAAATAATTAAAGAGCCTACAACACTCGCTTTCTTTTCTTTTGCTAACGAAGACATCCATTTCATAGAATCGCCATTCATAGGTTCTCCATTACAACTAACACTAAAGGCGGTGCTGAATAATTCTGGTAAGATAATAAGGTCAGTCTGTTGGGTAGCTGATAAAAGTAATTCGAGGTGTTCTCTGTTTTTTTTAGGATTTTCCCAATACAGATGACTTTGTACTAATGTTAGGCTTAGTTTAGTCATCTATTAAAACATAAAATTACTTTTTGGATTTTACTGAAGCTGATAAATACTCTCTATTCATTCGAGCAATATTTTCCAGAGATATCTCTTTAGGGCATTCCACTTCACAAGCTCCTGTATTGGTGCAATTACCAAAACCTTCTAAATCCATTTGGTTCACCATATTCACAACTCTTTCCTCACGTTCTACTTGACCTTGTGGCAAAAGTGCCAATTGAGATACTTTAGCTGAAACGAATAACATAGCAGAAGAGTTTTTACACGTTGCTACGCATGCTCCACAGCCAATACATGTAGCTGCACTAAACGCATCGTCAGCATCTTCTTTTGGTACAGGAATAGCGTTAGCATCAATGGTATTTCCTGAAGTATTTACAGAAACATAACCTCCTGACTGCATAACTCTATCGAAAGCGCTTCGATCAACTATCAAATCTTTTACCACAGGAAAGGCTTTGGCTCTCCATGGCTCGATATAAATTGTTTCGCCATCTTTAAACTCTCTTATGTGTAGCTGACAAGTTGTTACAGCTCTTGCTGGACCGTGAGCTTCTCCGTTGATATACATTGAGCAGCTTCCACAAATGCCTTCTCTACAATCGTGGTCGAAAGCGACAGGCTCTTCTCCTTTGTTGATGATATCCGTATTGACAACATCCATCATTTCTAAAAAGGACATATCTGGGCTGATATTTGTAGCCTTGTATTCTACAATTTTACCTTTATCGTTAGCGTTTTTTTGACGCCAAATTTTAAGCGTTAAATTCATATCGAATTATTTATAACTTCTTTGTTTTAATTCTATGTTTTCAAACTTCAGCATTTCCTTATGTAAAGTAGATTCAGAAGGTTTGTTGGCATATTCCCAAGCTGACACAAAAGTAAAATCTGCATCATTTCTTAGGGCCTCGCCTTCTTCTGTTTGTGATTCTTCTCTAAAATGACCACCACAAGATTCTGCTCTTTCCAAAGCATCTTTACACATTAGCTCACCTAACTCTAAAAAGTCTGCCACACGACCTGCCTTTTCAAGCTCTTGATTTAACTCTTTAGAATCACCAGGAATCATAACATCATTCCAAAACTCTTCTCGCAATGCAGTCACCTCATCAATGGCTTTCAACAAACCTTCTTTGTTTCGTGACATACCGCACTCATTCCAAATAATCTTTCCAAGTTTTTTATGGAAATAATCAACAGGCTTAGTGCCTTTATTATTGATTAATTTTTCTATTCTTTCTTTGGCATTATTTTCAGCCTCAACAAACTCAGGTAAATCCGTAGGAATTGAGCCCGTTCTAATATCATCAGCTAAATAATCTCCTATAGTATAAGGTAGTACGAAGTACCCATCTGCTAAACCTTGCATAAGAGCTGATGCGCCTAAACGGTTAGCGCCATGGTCAGAAAAGTTTGCTTCACCACAAGCGTATAAGCCAGGAACATTAGTCATTAGATTATAATCTACCCATAAACCACCCATAGTATAGTGAACGGCCGGATAAATTTTCATAGGCATCTCGTACGGATTGTCATCTGTAATTTTTTCATACATCTGAAAGAGATTACCATACTTAGCTTTGACGACTGCTTTACCTAAAGTATCAACCAATTTAGCGTCATTTTCATCAAGACCTTTTATGTTAGCTTGTTCTTTCCCGTAACGTTCTATAGCGGAAGCAAAATCTAAGAATACAGCTTCTCCTGTTTCGTTAACACCAAAACCGGCATCGCAACGTTCTTTAGCCGCTCTACTGGCTACATCTCTTGGCACTAGATTACCAAAGGCAGGGTATCGCCTTTCCAAATAATAATCCCTTTCATCTTCTTTTAAATCAACAGCTTTCTTTTTGCCTGAACGAATAGCATCTACATCTTCTTTATTTTTGGGCACCCATATACGACCGTCATTTCTCAAAGACTCTGACATCAGAGTCAATTTAGATTGGTATTCTCCAGAAACAGGAATACAGGTTGGGTGAATTTGAGTATAACAAGGATTGGCAAAAAATGCTCCTTTCTTGTGTGCCTTCCAGGCAGCGGTCACATTACTCCCCATAGCATTGGTAGAAAGGAAGAATACATTTCCATAACCCCCTGAAGCTAATACTACAGCATGAGCAGAATGACGCTCTACCTCTCCTGTTACCAAATTCCTAGCTATAATACCTCGAGCTTTCCCGTCAACGATAACAACATCCAACATTTCATGTCGATTGTACATGGTAATTTTACCCTTGTTAATTTGACGTGACATTGCTGAATATGCTCCTAATAAGAGTTGTTGTCCTGTTTGACCTTTGGCATAAAAGGTTCTAGAAACCTGAACCCCACCAAATGAACGGTTATCTAATAAGCCACCATATTCACGAGCAAACGGGACGCCTTGTGCAACGCATTGATCAATAATATTGGCACTAACCTCAGCTAATCGATATACATTAGCCTCTCTGGAGCGGTAATCTCCACCTTTTACAGTATCATAAAACAAACGATAAACAGAATCTCCATCGTTTTGATAATTTTTAGCGGCATTAATTCCACCTTGTGCAGCAATTGAATGAGCTCGTCGTGGTGAATCTTGAAAACAAAAAGACTTCACATTGTAACCCATTTCAGCTAAGGATGCAGCAGCAGATCCTCCTGCCAATCCTGTACCTACTACAATGACATCTATCAATCGCTTGTTAGCAGGGTTGACTAACTTAATGTCGTTTTTATGTTTAGTCCACTTATCTTTTAAAGGACCTTCAGGGATTTTAGCGTCTAATGTGCTCATATATATATGTCTTATCTAAAATAAAGGGCTAAGGGAATGATAGCAAATGCAAAAGGAATTAAAATTCCGAATGCGTAGCCTATCTTTTTAATAATAGGTGAATATTTTGGGTGACTAGCTCCAATGGTTTGGAATGCACTAGAAAAACCATGCGACAAATGGAAAGCGATAGCTATCATGCATAATACATAGAGCAAAACATACCATAACTCTTGAAAAGCAGAGGTAGTAATTGAATATAAATCTTTTACGTTTTCTCCGTCAATTAAAACTTTAGGAACTTCACCAAAATGCATCTCGTACCAAAAGCTTCGCATGTGAATGATAAGAAACAATAATAATACCGTTCCTAAAAGCCCCATATTTCTGGATGCCCAATTAGAATTTGCACTAGGCTTATTGTAAGCATACTGAACAGGTCGGGCTTTTTTATTTTGCACAACCAACAAAATACCGTCAATTGCATGAAACAAAATACTGAAATATGTGATGTATGAAAGTATTTTAACAACAGGATTTGTTGTCATAAACTGTGCATAAAGGTTAAAAGAATCCGATGCCGTTTCAGAAGGTAATAAAAGCTGTAAATTACCTAGTAAATGCCCCACTAAAAAAAGACAAAGAAAAAGACCTGTTCCGGCCATCCAATACTTTTTTGCTAGTGAAGATTTTATCAAAACCGATTTACTCATTTGGTGTGTTTTTTTAAGGAGGTACAAATTTAATACCCAAATTACTTAAAAACAACAGATTTGCAACTAAATGTGCCGAGTTTAAAATGATTCTAAATATATAAGGATAAGTGTATATCTTTACGCCAAATTTAAACGATATGAAATACCAGCCCATTTCTAAAAAATTATTCGAAAACAATAGAGCAAATTTTAACAAACAAGTCGTCACAAAGTCCTTGTCTGTTTTTTGCTCAAACGACCAAATGCCAACAAATGCAGACGGTACGATGCCTTTCAAACAAAATAGCGACTTGTTTTGGCTAAGCGGTGTAGACCAAGAGGAAAGTAAACTTATTCTATTTCCAGACTGCTCAAACCCCAATCACAGAGAGGTCTTGTTTTTGAAAGAAACCAATGATTTAATAGCAATATGGGAAGGTGAAAAACTCAGCAAGGATAAAGCGTTTGAAACATCAGGTGTTAAAACCGTTTATTGGAATTCTCAATTTGAAAGCATTTTTAAAGAATTAATGGAAGAGGCCACAAGCGTGTATTTGAATTCTAACGAACACGCCCGAGCAACATCGGAAGTCCAAACACAAACAGATAGATTTAATCAATGGTGTAAGGCTGAATTTTCAGGGAAGGAATATCTTAAATCTGCGCCAATAATGCACGATTTAAGAGCGGTAAAACACCAAATTGAAATTGACTTATTACAACACGCTTGTAACATTACAGAGAAAGGGTTTAGACGTGTGCTAAACTTTGTAAAGCCAGGCGTTATGGAGTATGAAATAGAAGCCGAATTTATGCACGAATTCCTTATTAATCGCTCTAAGGGCTTTGCCTATGAGCCTATCATTGCATCGGGAAGGAATGCCTGTGTTCTTCATTATATAGACAATAATAAGACTTGTAAGGATGGCGATGTCATTCTTATGGATGTAGGTGCAGAATATGCTAACTACGCCTCAGATATGACACGATGTATTCCTGTTAGCGGAAGGTTTACGCCAAGGCAAAAAGATGTTTATAATGCTGTTTTGAGAGTAATGAAGGAAGCAACATCTATGTTAAGACCTGGGGTCATGCTAAGCGAATACCACAAAGAAGTGGGCTTAGTCATGCAATCTGAACTACTAGGATTAGGGCTAATTGATCAGCACGATATCGACAAACAAGACCCTAAAAACCCAGCGTACAGAAAGTATTTTATGCATGGAACGAGTCACTTCTTAGGACTAGACGTTCACGATGTAGGTCACTTTGACAAACCCATTAAAGAAGGTATGGTTTTTACTTGTGAGCCTGGCATTTACATACTGGAAGAAAACTTAGGTATCCGATTAGAAAACGACTTAGTTATCACAAAAGACAAACCATTTGACCTAATGGACAACATTCCATTGGAAGCGAATGACATTGAGGATTTAATGAACTAGTCGTTACTGATAAATACACGACCTCTTTGAACTTCACCATCCTCAAATCTGATATGGAACACATAAATTCCATTAGATAAACCATAAGTAGGAATTTGCTTTTGATTACCTTTATAAACTAACTTTCCGTTGATGCCGTAAATGGAAACATTATCTAACGTCTTTAAGGACTGTATTTGTATGCTTTGACGTTGATAAAAAAGCCTAAAATCGATGTTTTGTTTGCTTTGCACACTTAAAGGCTCAAGAATATAAATATGTTTTACATACTGGTCAGAGGTAAACATAAAATCGCCTAAATTTTCATCATTGAGGACTGGCCATACAATTATCATATTATCACCAACATTGAAATTTCTTTCTTCATGAACTTCAATAAATAAGTCGTCTAGGATAATTTCGTAAGTGTTTGAATTAAAATAAAAGCTATCTTATGTAAGCACAAATATTGATGTTGAATTATTACTCAAAAAAAGAAAAAAGAACCGTAAAGAAACAAATAGAATACAAGAGGTAGATGATGTTCTTGCTGCATTGAACTACAGGCTAAAAAAATCTCAAAATTATAGCTCTAAAAACGATGAAGCATTGAGAATACTTGAAAAAACAGCAAATGAATTTGTAGAAGACGCTAAGTTGATGGAAAATGTGAAAATGAAAATCTATCAATCGATAAGTAGCATATTACTGCAGAAACATGACTTTAAGTCCTTAGAGTATTATCTAGACCACACCTATGATAATTTTCTCAAAAGCAATGTATTCAACAAAAAAAATCATAACGCAAAACTTCAAATGCTTACCTATCACATGAATTGTTTGTGTAAAAATGAAAAGTACAAACAATCTCTTCAAAAAGCAAAAGAGCTTAAAAAAGAAATGGAAAGGTTTGATAGAATTCATTATGACAAATATTTGTTTTACTATTATAACGGACTAGCCATTAATTACAATAAATTAGATAAAGAAAAGGCTATAGAAGTGTTAATGAAAGCTGAAAATGAAGAAGTAATAGCCAACTCCGATTACAATTACTTTTTTGTATGCTCTAATCTTGCGCTTCAATACTTTGATGTTCAAAAATTCAAGTCTGCAATCAAAACCTTAAGTCGAATAATTCTACACCAAAGTTTTTTGAATTTTAATTCTTCATTTCGTATAAAAATCATCGCTGCTGAACTGATTATTCGTTATGAAATTGGCGACTTCGATTACCTTGAGGAAAGAATAAAACAAGTGAAAAGAAGGTATAAAGACACCCTAAATAATACCAGAAATATAAGAGAGTTTTTACTATTAAAAATCATATAAAAACTTATTTATACTCAAAGAATAAAACAAGACCAAGAGTTAGTGGACGACATTATGTTACTATTGTCAAAAATACCTGTTGAACAAGCCGAAGATGATGACGTAGTCAACTATAACAGATGGTTATTAAAAAAATTAGCTTAACGCATTCCAACCTTGAGCAGTCAAAGGTTGTTGATTTTCATCTTTGGTAACCAATACAGAGCCCATACTATTATCTGTAATATGACCAATAATTGTTAAATCAGGATCATCTTTTATGGAGTCGTAATGGGATTGACAAATCGTAAATAACAATTCGTAATCTTCGCCACCATTTAAAGCACAAGTAGCTGCAGATATATTAAATTCTTCAGCAGTAGATATTGCCATAAAGTCAAGAGGTAATTTTTCTTCATAAATGGCGCATCCTACTTTAGAAGAACTACATAAGTGTAGTAACTCCGAAGAAAGGCCGTCAGAAACATCTATCATAGAAGTTGGTACAATTCCTTTAGAATGGAACAGCTCTACCATATCTTTTCTAGCCTCAGGCTTAAGTTGTCTTTGAAGGACATAGTCTTTGTTTTGTAAATCGGGTTGCGTATTGGGGTCAGCTTCAAACACTTGTTTTTCCCTATTGAGTAACTGTAAACCTAAATAAGCAGAACCCAAATCACCTGAAACAACGATTAAATCGTGTTCTTTAGCACCGCTTCTGTAAACTATTTTGTCTTTGTCAACCTCTCCAATAGCCGTAATACTTAAACATAAACCGCTAGTTGAGGAAGTGGTATCGCCACCCACCAAATCGACATTATATGCTACACAAGCTAAACGAATCCCTTCATAAAGCTCTTCGATAGCTTCTAATGGAAAACGATTGGACAAAGCTATACTTACTGTAATTTGCTTTGGCAAACCGTTCATTGCATAAATATCAGAAAGGTTAACAACCACAGATTTATAGCCCAGATGCTTCAAGGGAGTGTAAGTCAAATCAAAGTGAACCCCTTCAACCAACATATCTGTTGTAACGAGCTGAAAATGCTCGCCAGCATCAATAACGGCGCAGTCATCACCGATTCCGAAAGTCGAGGTATCGTTTTTTAACTCAAAATTTTTGCTAATATGCTCTATCAATCCGAATTCGCCAAGCTCAGACAAAGGCGTTCGTTTTGGGGTTTTATCTTCTAATAAACTCATGCTACAAATGTAAGGCGAAATATAACATAAACGATACGCAATAAATATATGATTTAACGCATATAATTTTGTAATTTTGTACTCTAATTTTGAAATATTATAAATAAGGTGATTCAGGTAACAGATGACGCAAAAACAAAATTGCTGTCTTTAATGAAAGAGGAAGGTAAAAATTCCGATGCTTTTGTTAGAGTAGGAGTTAATAGTGGAGGTTGTTCAGGTCTTTCATATGACTTGGGTTTTGACACTACTGAAAATGAAGACGATAAATCTTTTGAAGACAACGGTATAAAAATCGTAGTTAACAAGAAAAGCTATCTGTATTTGATAGGTACGGTTTTAGAATATTCTGGAGGATTAAATGGCAAGGGCTTTGTCTTTAACAACCCAAATGCATCACGAACATGTGGATGTGGTGAAAGTTTTGCAGTTTAAATTATAACAATTAGCATTGACTGAAGAAGATAAAATATTAGAAGAAGTAACAGGAGCAGAATATAAGTATGGCTTTACTACTAACGTAGAAAGTGATACCATTCAAAAAGGGCTTAACGAAGATGTTATTCGCCTTATTTCCAAGAAAAAAGAAGAGCCACAATGGTTACTAGAGCACCGTTTGAAGGCTTTCGAGTCGTGGAAAAAGATGGAAGAACCCAATTGGGCTAATATCAAATACCAAAAGCCTAATTATCAAGACATCATCTATTATGCTGCGCCCAAACAGAAGAAAGAACTTAAAAGTTTGGACGAGCTAGACCCCGAGATGAAAAAGACTTTTGACAAGCTTGGGATTTCTCTTGACGAGCAAAAAAAATTAGCTGGAGTAGCCGTTGACTTCGTTATGGATAGCGTTTCAGTAGCTACCAGTTTTAAAGATAAACTGGGCGAATTGGGAATCATTTTTTGTTCCATCAGCGAAGCCGTTAAAGAACACCCTGAACTCGTAAAAAAATACTTAGGAACCGTTGTTCCTACTACCGATAACTTCTTTTCAGCACTTAACTCGGCTGTATTTACCGATGGTTCGTTTTGCTACATTCCAAAGGGTGTCAAATGCCCTATGGAACTGTCCACATACTTTAGAATAAATCAGGCCGGAACAGGACAATTTGAAAGAACATTAGTCATTGCCGATGAAGGCAGTTATGTCAGCTATCTGGAAGGTTGTACTGCCCCTATGCGTGATGAAAATCAACTGCATGCTGCCGTAGTAGAATTAATCGCTATGGACGATGCAGAAATCAAATATTCTACTGTACAAAACTGGTATCCTGGTGATGCTAATGGTGTGGGTGGTGTTTTCAATTTTGTTACTAAAAGAGGCGTTTGTCATAACCGCTCTAAGATATCTTGGACGCAGGTAGAAACAGGCTCGGCAGTAACATGGAAATACCCTTCTTGTATTCTAAAAGGAGACAACTCAATCGGTGAATTTTATTCGGTGGCCGTAACCAACAATTACCAGCAAGCGGATACAGGAACAAAGATGATTCATCTTGGCAAAAACTCAAAAAGTACTATTATTTCAAAAGGTATATGTGCCGGTAAAAGTGAAGGTAGTTACAGAGGCTTGGTGAAGATACAAAAGGGTGCAGAAAACGCTAGAAATTTCTCGCAATGCGACTCCCTCTTAATGGGTGATAAATGCGGTTCGCATACTTTCCCCTACATAGAAGTAAAAAATAAAAGTGCTAAAATAGAGCACGAAGCAACCACCTCAAAAATTGGAGAAGACCAAATATTCTACTGCAATCAAAGAGGGATAGGAACGGAAGAAGCCATTGCACTGATTGTGAATGGCTATTGCAAAGATGTACTTAATCAATTACCAATGGAATTTGCCGTTGAGGCGCAAAAGCTACTAGCCATTAGTTTGGAAGGTAGTGTTGGATAAAAAAGAATTATGTTAGAAATAAAAAACTTAAAAGCCTCTGTAGAAGGCAATAAAATTTTAACAGGTATCAACCTAAAAGTTAATGCTGGAGAGGTTCACGCTATTATGGGTCCTAATGGCTCAGGAAAAAGCACCTTGTCTTCCGTTATTGCTGGAAGAGAAGAATACGAAATAGAGGACGGAACTATCGACTTCAATGGTAGCGATATTATGGAATTATCTCCTGAAGAGCGTTCGCACAAAGGGATATTTTTATCCTTTCAGTACCCTATTGAAATTCCCGGTGTATCGGTATCTAACTTCCTAAAAACATCGCTTAACGAAAGTAGAAAAGCGCAAGGACTTGAGCCTATGCCAGCTGGCGATTTGTTAAAGATGATGAGAGAGAAAATGGAGCTTCTTGAGATAAAGAAAGGCTTTCTTAGCCGTTCGCTGAACCAAGGGTTTTCTGGTGGTGAAAAGAAAAGAAATGAAATCTTTCAAATGGCGATGCTAGAGCCTAAATTAGCTATCCTCGATGAAACCGATTCAGGCTTAGATATCGATGCTCTACGTATCGTTGCTAATGGTGTAAACAAACTAAAGTCAAAAGAGAATGCTACTATCGTTATTACTCACTACCAACGTTTGCTAGACTATATAGTACCTGACTTTGTACACGTATTATACGATGGTAGAATTGTAAAATCTGGCAGTAAAGAATTAGCTTTAGAACTAGAAGAAAAGGGTTACGATTGGATCATTAAAGAAGCGGAAGGAAAGTGAATTTAAAAGACAAACTCATACAAGCATACAAAGACGGAGCTACACGAGGTCTTTCTTTTGAAACTGAAAGGGCAAAACACATTCAGCGATGGGACGAAATGGGTTTCCCTACAATAAAAGACGAGGAGTGGAAATACACCAATCTTTTACCTATTCTGAAAAACGACTATCAGCTGTCGGAATCCAAAAGTGAAATCACAGCAAAGTCTCTTGAAGAATATATTTTGACAGACACAGATACACATTTAATGGTATTTGTAAACGGTCAGTTTTCAGAAGAATTATCATCCATTGATGATAAGTATGCTACCGTCTGTTCACTTGCTGAGGCAGAACAAAAAGAATCAGAAATTTTAAAGAAATATTGGGGAACTTGCATTTCTGAAACGCCCGATACTTTAGTTTCTCTAAACTCTGCCTTATCTAAAGAAGGAGCATTTATTTATGTGCCCAAAAACAAAGTCGCTGAAAAGCCCATTCAGATTGTATATGTCACCAATGGAGTGTCTTCCGACTTATTTTTACAAACACGAAACTTAATTGTAGTTGAAGAAAATGCCCAAGTACAAATTACTGAAAGACATCAGAATTTTGACGGAAAAGAAGTCTTTACCAACGCCCTAACAGAAATTCATGCCGCCGATAATTCTGTAGTTGATTTTTATAAAGTTCAAAACGATAAACGCAGTTGCTCTTTGATAGACAACACTTGGGTAAAGCAAGGCAAAAACTGCAATTGCACCGTAGACACCTTTAGCTTTGGTGGTAAATTTATTCGCAACAACCTCAGCTTTTTGTTAGAAGGTGAACATTCTGAAAGTAATATGCGAGGTATAACACTTATCGGACAAGACCAATTAGTTGACCACCACACTATGGTGGACCATGCCGTACCCCATTGTCAAAGTAATGAAATGTACAAAGGTATTTTTGACGATAATGCTAAAGGCATTTTCAATGGAAAGGTTATGGTAAGGCCTCACGCTCAAAAGACCAATGCCTTTCAATCCAACAACAATTTATTGCTAACCGACTCAGCATCTATTGACACCAAACCTCAACTTGAGATATATGCCGACGATGTAGCTTGTAGTCACGGTTGTACTATCGGACAACTAGACGATGAAGCACTATTTTACCTGCGCTCAAGAGGTATTCCTTTCAAAGAGGCACAAGCTATGCTAATGTATGCCTTTGCTAATGACGTTCTTTCGAATGTTAAAATTCCCGAACTCAAAGAGAAATTAAACCGTATAATCGCTGAAAAACTAGGTGTTGAATTGAATATAGAAGTATAAATGATAGCTATTAATGACATACGCAATCAATTTCCTACACTTCACCAAGAAGTGAATGGTCATCCTTTGGTCTATTTGGATAATGGAGCAACCACTCACAAACCCCAAGTGGTCATAGATGCTATCAGTCATTATTACGAAAAACAAAACTCCAACATACATCGTGGCGTTCACTACCTTAGTCAATTAGCTACCGATGCTTACGAGGCCTCTAGGGAAACTATTCGCCAACATTTTAATGCCGAGCACCTTCACGAAATCATTTTTACTAAAGGCAATACCGAAGCTATTAATTTAGTAGCCAACGGTTTTAGACAAATCTTAAAACAAGGCGATGAAGTTCTTGTTTCAGCTATGGAGCACCACTCCAATATTGTGCCTTGGCAAATGACCTGTGAAAGTGCATCAGCAAGCTTAAAAGTTATCCCTATGGACGAAAAAGGCGTCCTAGATATAGAGGCCTACAAAAACCTTTTATCGAACAAAACAAAAGTCGTTGCTGTTAATCATATCTCAAACGCTTTGGGAACAATTAATCCTGTTAAGCAAATGATACAATGGGCTCATGAGGTCGGTGCTGCAGTCTTGATAGACGGGGCACAAGCGGGACCACATTGCAGCATTGACGTTCAAGATTTAGACGCTGACTTTTACTGTATTTCGGGACACAAAGTCTATGGTCCAACAGGTATTGGCGCACTGTATGGCAAAGAAGAATGGCTCAAGAAATTACCCCCCTATCAGGGTGGTGGCGAGATGATAGCTACCGTTAGTTTTGACAAAACAACCTATGCCGATTTACCACACAAATTTGAGGCAGGGACACCCAATATAGCAGGAGGGATTGCTCTCAAAACAGCCATTGATTGGCTCAACGAAATAGGCCTAGAGAATATCGTAGAATACGAAAAGGGATTAGTGGACTATGCCACAGAAGAACTCGGTAAAATCGAGGGTATTCGCTTCATTGGTCAAGCGCAAGAAAAAGCAGGGGTTATCTCCTTTTTAGTAGGCGATATTCACCCTTACGATATGGGTATGATTTTGGACAAATTAGGTATTGCTGTTCGTACTGGTCACCATTGCGCACAACCTGTTATGGATCAATTTTGCATACCGGGTACTGTAAGAGCCTCTTTTGCCGTTTACAATACCAAAGAAGACATTAACCGATTGATTGAGGGTGTTAAAAAAGCCCAAATGATGTTATCCTAATTATGGCAAGTATTCAAGACATACAACAAGATATCATTGACGAATTCGACATGTTCGAAGAGTGGATGGAGAAGTACGAGCACGTCATTGACTTGGGGAAATCATTACCCTTAATTGAAGAGCAATTCAAGACCGATGACAACCTCATTAAAGGCTGTCAATCTAGGGTATGGCTACACGCTCAACAAGAAAACAATACCGTTGTTTTTACTGCCGATAGCGACGCCATTATGACCAAAGGCATTATTGCCCTTTTGGTACGTACTTTTTCAGGACAAAAAGCTCAAGAAATTGTAGATGCCGACACCGAATTCATCAATCAAATCGGACTGAAAGAGCAACTATCGCCAACAAGAGCCAACGGACTCCTATCGATGGTTAAACAAATGAAACTTTACGCTTTAGCGTTCCAATCACAAAACTAAGTACTATGAAAACAGATGCTGAATTACAAGCCATAGGCGAAAAGATAGTAGAAAGAATTTGTCAAATATATGACCCTGAAATTCCTGTAAACATTTACGAACTTGGATTGATATACGACATTCAAGTTAGTGAAGAATGCGATGTGGAAATAGAGATGACTTTAACCTCGCCAAACTGCCCCGTTGCCGAAACCTTACCAGTAGAAGTAGAAGAAAAAGTTAAGGTAGTTGAAGAGGTTCGCAATGTCAAAGTAAACATCACATTTGATCCCCCTTGGGATAAAGATATGATGAGCGAAGAAGCCAAACTCGAATTGGGAATGCTGTAAGATGAGTGGTGAAATTGTCAATAAAGTAGCCAATAGCGGCTTAGTCAATTTTGACTTGGAAGAACATTATCCAAAAGGTCAACGCCTACTCATTGATCTCAAAGATTGGCTTTTTGAAGGCCTAATCCTAAAAGAAAAAGACTTCAGACAGGCCGTCAATGATTACGATTGGTCACAACACCAAGATCAGCACGTTACGATCGATTGTAGTGCTGACGCCATAGTGCCCGTATGGGCTTATATGCTAATCGCTTCATCACTAATGCCACATGCCAAAACCGTTGTAAGAGGCTCCTTAGAGCAATTAGAAAGTTTTCTTTTTCAGCCCATAATTATGAATCTAGATGTGACCCCTTACAAAGATAAAAGAGTTATCATCAAAGGGTGTAGCGATTTGAAAATTGTGGAGTATGCTTACATTGCTATTACCTACAAATTAAGACCTGTAGTAAAGAGTATCATGTATGGAGAAGCCTGTTCTTCCGTACCCATTTACAAGAAGAAATGAATCCAAAAATAAGCGATATAAAAGAAGGTATTTTACCCCTTAGACAGTTGTTATTAGAACATCCTGTTTACCAACAATTGCGCCACCTCAACGACCTTAACATTTTGATGGAACAACACGTTTTTGCGGTTTGGGACTTTATGGCTTTATTGAAAGCTCTTCAATTTGGATTGACCAGCACCAACGCCCCTTGGATGCCTATCGGCAACCCTAAGACGCGCCGACTCATCAACGAAATTGTACTTGAAGAAGAAAGCGATATGGACATTGAAGGTAATCCATCTAGCCATTACGAAATGTACTTACAATCCATGAAGCAATGCGGTGCTGACACCGAACAGGTGGAACGCTTTATTGCTCGTTTGATTTCAGGCTATTCGCACAAAGAATTGCTCAAATTCAATGTGGAACAGCTGAAAGACTACACCTTGGAATTTGTCAACACTACTTTTGAAATTATACACCGAGGCAAATTGCACGAAATAGCCGCCGCCTTTACCTTCGGTAGAGAAGACCTCATACCCGACATGTTCCGTTCTATTGTAAGTGATTTGGATAAGAATTTCCCCGGAAAATTGGACACCTTTCGCTACTATCTAGACAGACACATTGAGCTAGACGAAGAAGTGCATACTCCTTTAGCCCTTCAAATGATTGAAGAACTTTGTGGCGATGACGAAAACAAATGGCAAGAAGCCAAAATCGTAGCCATGGACTCTTTGAAAGCTCGTATTAAACTTTGGGACGGGATAGAGCAGAGCATTAAAGAACGAAAAATAGAAGAGGCCATTCAATAAATGTAGTCTGTTTCAAAGCTAAACAAGAATTGTAAGTTTTTCTACATTAAATTGTTCATTAGTTTATCAAAACATTTGCCTTTGAGAAAGTCTTTTTTTCTTTATTTGCATCAAACCCAATATCTCTAAATAAAACAATTATGTTCAAAAAACTATTTACCATTACAATGGCACTTTGCTTCGGTTTGCTTTCTGTCAAAGCAGACGAAGGTATGTGGTTGCCATTATTACTTTCTGACAACGAAGCCGATATGCAAGCCTTAGGCTTAACACTTACGGCTCAAGACATTTACGATATTAATAATTCTTCTTTAAAAGATGCCGTAGTTTCTTTAGGTGGTTTTTGTACCGCCGAAATGGTTTCTGACCAAGGTCTTTTATTAACCAACCACCACTGTGGGTTTGGACAAATACAATCGCATTCAACTGTGAGCAACGATTATTTGACCGATGGCTTTTGGGCTATGGATAAAAGCGAAGAATTAGAGAACGAAGGCTTATTCGTATCCTTTTTGGTAAAAATGGAAGACGTTACAGAACGAATCAACGCAGCTTTAGATTCTGTTTCTGACGAAGAACGTTCTGGTGTTATCCGCAAACTATCTGCCGAAATAGTGGCAGAAGCTACAGATAGCTCACATTACAACGCTAGAGTAAAATCATTCTTTGGTGGCAACGATTTCTATCTTATGGTATACGAAACGTTTAACGACGTTAGATTGGTAGGCGCACCCCCATCATCTGTAGGAAAATACGGTGGAGATACTGATAACTGGATGTGGCCAAGACACACTGGTGACTTTGCTTTGTTCAGAGTTTACAGTGGACCTGATGGTAAGCCTGCCGAGTATTCGGAAGACAATATTCCTTACACACCTAAGCACCACTTCCCTATTTCTTTGGACGGTGTGCAAGATGGTGACTTCTCAATGATTATGGGTTTCCCTGGTTCTACTGACCGTTACCTATCTTCTTGGGGTGTTCAACAAGCTATTGAGCAATACAACCCAACAGTAGTTAAGATTAGAGATAGAAAACTAGAGGTTATGCGTGCTCATATGGATGCTAAAGAAAAAGTGCGTATCCAATACGCTTCAAAATACGCTAGAACAGCAAACTATTGGAAGTACTACATCGGACAAACTAAAGGTCTAAAGCGCATGAAAGTTTATGACCAAAAGAAAGCCTTAGAAGATCAGTTTACTGCTTGGGTAAATGTTAACGATGAAAGACTAGAAAAATACGGTGAGGCCTTAGATTTATTAGCCGATGCTTATTACGATAATGAGAAAATCAACGAGGTACGTATCTTCTTTAACGAAGCTGTATTCCAAGGTGCCGATGTATTCTATTTTGTATATCAAGTACAAGACGCTATCAAAAATTTACCTGAAGACCCTAAAGCTAGACGTTTGGCTATCAACGAATTGAAAGATCTAGCTCGTGAGCACTTTAAGGATTACAACAAAGATTTGGATCAAGATTTGTTTGCAGAGCTAATGGAATTGTACAACGATAACGTACCTTACAGCAAACAACCAGACGCTTTTGAAAAGGTAAGAAAGCACAACTACACTAAAGGCGATTGGCACAAGTTTGCCGCTTACGTTTACAAAACCTCTCCATTTGTGAGTCAGAGTAAGTTCTTTGCATTCTTGGAAAGACCATCGGTCTACAAAATGGAAAAAGACTATGCCGTGCGTATGTTCAACTCCATTATGGACCATTACATGGACAAAATCAGCTCTAAAAGAAAAGATGTTAGAGCCAACCTTGCTAAAGGTGAGCGTTTATACATCGCAGGTTTGAGAGAGATGTTACCTAACAAGAAATTCTACCCCAACGCTAACTCAACCATGCGTTTGACTTACGGTCAAGTAGGCGATTATACCCCTGGTGATGCTATGCACTACGACTTTGTAACTACTTTCGATGGTCTTATGGATAAAATGGACAACTCAGACGATGAGTTTATGGTACCTGAGCGATTGGAAGAATTATACCAAGCTAAAGACTATGGCAGATATGCCGATGAAAACGGTGAGCTTATCATTAACTTCATCAGTGGCAACGACATTACGGGTGGTAACTCTGGTAGTCCGGTGCTGAATGCTTACGGTGAGCTTATAGGTACAGCTTTCGATGGCAACTGGGAAGCTATGAGTGGAGATATCGCTTTTGAAAACGATATTCAGCGCACTATATCGGTAGATGCTCGATACATACTGTTCATCATAGATAAGTTTGCTGGTGCATCTCACCTTATTGACGAGATGACTATTGCGCCGAACAGACCTCGACCATTGACTGCTGAGGAACAAGCCGCTAAAGATGCCGAGGACGCTATGAACGACCCGCTAACCATAGTAAATAAACTATCAACCATTAACTATTTAGGGCAAGATATCCCTGTGATAGTGATGCACTCATTCGGTTCAGCATTTGATTTGGCAGTAGCTCAATTTGGTAGCGACTCCAATACCTTATTCTACTGGAGAGGAACAGTTTATACCACAGAGAAAAGATAATTTACTTCCTCTAATACTTGTTAAAACCCTCGCCAAAATTGGCGGGGGTTTTTTATGTTCTGGATACATTTCACCAGACACACCCCTTGATTAGCTATGCTAATCTTACCCCCTCTCAAGAGGGGAGGATTGTGAAACCATCAGGGGTGTGTCAAATCCTAAATTTAATACGAGGCGAAAACACCATAAAATGCTGCCACCTTTGGGTTCTATAATGACTTGCCTTCCAAACAATATAATTGTCAATATGAGCCATGCCTATATTGAAACCCACTGACACTTTCTTTCCATAAAAAACGCCCACATAAGAAATAAAGCCTCCAAATGTGCTATCAATTATTGTAGTCGCACCCATGTCAAGATGAAAATTATAGTCTAACAAAATGGAATGAGAAATGTATGGGCCGAATTCAATTTCTTTTTCTGAATTTTCAGTTTGTAACACTGGAAACATCAAGTTTCCCATATTGGCACCCACATTCAAGTAATTGCCTTTTTGGTTTTTGTATTTTATGCCAATTGAAGGTAGCCCCACCCCTTGTTTAATTTCAAAAAATAGCTTTCTGGGTTTTTTGTCTTCTTGTGCCAATAATAGGCTTGGCAGTAGCAATAATAGAAGTAGTCTTTTCATTGCTTTAGTTTATTTAAGTTAATAATTAAACAAACTTGCTTTATAAGTATAACAAATATAATGTTTTTGTGTTATATGTCGCTTTTCTGTACTTTAGACCAATGAAACTTATAACCATAGATGACTTTATAGATGTCTATTCTAAAAGTAAACAAAGAGGAATAGATTATCTGATTTCTAAATTGACATTCAGTCAAATATCAAGAACTAAAAGTGCCTTCAATCAAAGCAAAATAATTCACTCCAATTGGTGGATTGTCCCTTTAGTCAGAAAGCGGTGGAACAAGCTTATAAGTGGCGATGAAAACAAAACTTACGAGGAGTATATGATGACTGAACTCCTTCATAAAGAAAAAAATCTGAAACTTTTATCCATCGGTAGCGGCGTATGCAGTCACGAATTAGCTCTAGCTGAATACCCTCAATTCAAAGAGATAGTATGTGTTGATTTAGCTCAAAATCGATTAAATGAAGCCAAATCAAAGCTATAAATGATGCATTGAAAATTATCCCTAAAAAATTTAAACCCCGTTTTAAAACTGGGCAACTGAAAAATAATTTTTACGGCTCTGGAATTATACGTATGATACTCGCCGACCCCTCAGAATGTATCGATTCAGCTAGTATTATTCCTAGCTTACACAAGGACTTTAATCCTATTGTTGAAAAAGGCTTTGGTGGGAATATTTTAATGAATGTTTTAAAGGATTTATCACACCATTTTGTAGATACAAATGAAGAAAAAATAGAAATACTAAATGCCTTGTTTGAATTTGAAGACGATTACTTAAAATCGAATTAATCCGACTTTGTTTTCGGAATATATCAGAAGAAATAGACTTTAATAAGCCCTTTCGTTTCTTCCCTCTACGTAATTAATAAAAGATTTATTGACGACCCTATTACCTCCTGCAGTAGGGTAATTTCCGGTAAAGTACCAATCGCCTTGGTGGTTAGGGCAAGAAGCGTGTAAGTCGCCAATCTTCTGATAAATAATATTGACCTTAGCGTTAAGGTTGTCTGGTGTCAATAATTCGGCTATCTTCTTAGAAATCTGAACTGCTGTAAAAGGAGAATAAATGGCTTGTACGTGATTTTCGACTTGTTCCTCATTCTCACTACTCTTCAAACATTTTTGGTAAACCTCATCAATAATGTGCTCTTGCCCACTTTCTTTGAGTAAAGTAATGGCGGCTTGAAAAGCGATGAAGTCGCCCAACTTAGCCATATCGATACCATAACAATCGGGATAACGTATTTGTGGTGCTGAAGATACAATGATGATTTGCTTAGGATTAAGCCTATCCAAAATGCGCAAAATACTTTGCTTGAGTGTCGTTCCTCTAACGATACTATCGTCTATCATTACTAGATTGTCATTAGCTTTAACAGTACCATAGGTAATGTCGTAAACGTGAGCGACCAAATCGTCTCTACTATCGTCTTGAGTAATGAAGGTTCTGAGCTTAGCATCTTTTATAGCAATCTTTTCGGCACGTATGCTGGTAGACATTATGCTTTTTATCTCTTCCTGATTGGGGTTTTCTAAAGCAAGTATAGCTTTGGTTTTCTCAATATTCAAAGCCTCATTCATCCCTTTCATCATACCATAAAAAGAAACTTCTGCCGTATTGGGGATAAAAGAAAACACCGTATTTTCTAAATCGTGGTTTATGGTTTTGAGAATAGTAGGACACAAACGCTTACCTAAATTCATACGCTCTTGGTAAATGTCTTTATCGTTACCTCTTGAAAAGTAAATACGCTCAAAAGAACAAGCCTTACGCTCCAATTGTGGTTTGACAGAAGCCATTGAATAACTGCCGTCTTTTTTAACAACAAGGGCGTGGCCTCGCTCAATTTCTTTTATGCTGTCTGCTGGTACATTAAAAGCGGTTTGTATTACTGGTCGCTCAGAAGTAGCCACTATAATTTCGTCATCGGCATAATAATAGGCTGGTCGAATTCCTGCCGGATCTCTGAGAACGAAAGCATCACCATGACCAAACATGCCACACATCACATAACCGCCATCCCAATATTTAGCTGAGTTGGTCAGTACCTCTTGAACGTCTAGTTCCTCGGCAATAACCTTAGAAATTTCTTTCTTGCTATACTCCTCTCGCTTATCGTAATAAATTCTGTCGTTTTCTTCATCTAAAAAATGACCTATCTTTTCTAAGATGGTCACGGTGTCGGCTTTTTCCTTAGGGTGCTGTCCTATCTCTACCAACTGATTGAAGAGTTCGTCTACATTGGTCATATTAAAATTACCTGCCAAGACCAAAGAGCGTGTTCTCCAATTGCTTTGACGTAAAAAAGGATGGCATTGCTCTATGCTATTACCACCATAAGTACCGTAGCGCAAATGCCCTAAAAGTAACTCGCCAGTAAAGGCTACATTTTCTTGCAACCATTTAACGTCATTCAACTTTTCTGGGTGCGTGTTGGCTAAATCTACAAATCTACTGTTGACGTATTCAAATAAATCTTGAATGGGTTTGTTGGCATTGGAACGGTGTCGGCTGATATAGCGACTACCTAAAGGAACGTCTAAATTTATAGTGGCTAGTCCTGCACCATCTTGTCCTCTGTTGTGCTGCTTTTCCATAAGCAAACACATTTTATTAATTCCGTAAAGGGGAGTGCCATACTTTTCAGCGTAATACTCAAGAGGTTTTCTTAACCTTAAAAAAGCTATTCCGCATTCGTGCTTGATGGCATCACTCATAGAGGTATATATTTGAAGGGCAAATGTAAGTCATTTCTTACAAAAAATCAGATTTTTTCATCCCCAACCAATCGAGCACATTTTTGTGCCAAATATCTTTTCCTTCCTGCTCACTTAGTACACCAATCTCTACGGCGTAATCTAGAACTCTTCCAGGGTATGAAGTTCCTACACCTTCCATTTCTCCTAATGGATAGGGGTCGTCTAAGCCCATCATAATTTGACTTGCTCCCACCCGTTTTTTTAGTAAATCGAGAGTGTAAGAATCGTGTACCAAAGTATCGAAAAATAAGTTTTTGTGTCCCAATGTTTTTCTAGGGTCTTCTAACTCTTCGAAGATATCCGGGCGGCCATCAAAACCTTGTATTCTTCTACCATAATTGGCGATACCTAACATACCACCATGAGCAAAACTTGTTCGTATATTGGGGTATTTATTGGGCAAATCTCGCAGAGTAAAAAGGTGCAAGGTGTCCGCACATTGCGCCATCATCCAAACTAAATGAAATCTCCAATACTGATTTTTTAAAGCAATCATTTTCTCACCATCGTAAGGGTGAATTTGAAGAGCTAAGCCGTATTTGTTAGCTAATTCGAATATAGGGTCAACATCCGATTCAGCAGTAGATAGCCATTCTCCTTGTGCGTTTAAAAAATGAGTAGGCAAACAAAGGACTTTTAAACCAAGTTCATTAACGCAGCGTTCAATCTCTTTGAGGGCATGATCCATATATAGGGGTTGAACCACAAATCCACACGTAAACTTATCGGGGTGTTCGCTCTGAACAGAAGCATTGAAGTCGTTTTGAAAACGAATACCATCAGCACAGTCTTGTTTTTCCCAACCGTTACAATATAGCTGCGACAAACACAACATCACGCTATGGTCAATGTTGTATTGATTCATCCATTCTATTTTGTCCTGTATAAAAAAACTAGGATCGTTTATTGGTCTTGACCAATCGCCTTGCCTCATGAACTTTTTGTTGTCATCAATCCAAAACAGTTTCTTGTCCTTCATAAACTTAGGAATCTGAGAAGGCTCCGGCAAGATATGTCCATGTCCGTTTATTCGCATCGTATAATTTTATAAGTACCTGTCATCTACTTCCATTACCTCGCCTGTGGCTGGGCATGTTCTTAGTTTTTCATTAGTGTAAAAGCGTTTAAACACAGGTAAAAAATCTTTCTCAATATTAGTCAAATGAAAGTATTCCTCGTACAGAAGTTCATTAGCAGTATCAGAAAACCACATTAAACCGTCTTTGTCATTTTCGCCCCTTTTTCTTTCAATAACTAAACCTACAGAACCTTCCGACCTAATAGGAGAGTGTGGAATTTTGCTTGGCAAAAGAAACATTTCTCCCTCTTTAATAGGGATTTCAACCGCCTTTCCTTCATGCTGAATTTTAACGATAATATCTCCTTCGATTTGATAAAATAACTCTTCTGTTTCGTTGTAATGATAATCTTTTCTGGCGTTTGGGCCTCCAACTACCATAACAATAAAATCTCCGGCTTCTACGTATAAATTTTTGTTCCCAACGGGTGGCTTAAGCAAATCTCTATTATCTGCTATCCACTGATGTAAGTTAAAAGGTGCTTTGAATGACATAAGTAATCGTTTTGTTTGTTCAGCAAGTTACACAAATTTGGCTATTTTTGGGGCTATGGATTTAGACTTATTAGGAAAAAACGCCCTTGTTTGTGGTAGCACTCAAGGAATCGGAAAAGCTACTGCTCAGGCACTTGCTAAAATGGGCGCTACTGTATTTCTTTTGGCTAGAAATGAAGAAAAACTCCAAAAAGTAAAGAGCGAACTAGATGCAAGTAAAGGTCAAAAACACGATTATTTATGCGCTGATTTTTCTGACGTGAATAGCGTAAGAGATGTGGCTCTAGAGCTAGAAAATAAAGACATACATATACTCATAAATAATACGGGTGGACCAGCTGGTGGACCTATCACCTCAGCCCAAAGCGATGATTTTGAAAAAGCATTTAAAATGCATGTGGTTTGTAACCAAATCTTATCTCAAGCTGTAGTAGAAAGTATGAAGAAAGCTTGTTTTGGCAGAATCGTAAATGTTATTTCTACATCTGTAAAAGTCCCCATTAACGGCTTGGGCGTTTCTAATACCATTAGAGGTGCTGTTGCCAGTTGGGCCAAAACAATGGCCAACGAATTGGGGCAATATGGCGTTACAGTCAATAATGTTTTGCCCGGTTTTACCAATACCAACCGACTCAAAACGCTGATTGGCAAAAAAGCACAAAACCAAAAGGTGAGCGAAGAAGAAATAGCCAACACGATGTTGTCTTCCATTCCTGCATCTCGCTTTGGTGAGGCCGATGAAGTGGCAAATGCTATTGCCTTTTTATGTTCTCCTGCTGCTGCCTACATCAACGGAATTAACGTCCCTGTAGATGGCGGACGTACTGGCACACTATAAAATTACTACTATGAAAAAAATACTCAACTACATTGATGGTCAGCTACAAGAGGCTCTATCCAAACAATTCATTGAAAATGAAAGCCCTGTAAATGGCCAGGTTTTTTCCCATATAGCTGATAGCGACAAGGAAGATGTTGAGTTAGCAGTTGAAGCTGCCAAAAGAGCCTTTCCGTATTGGAGTGGGTTAAGCAAACAAGAACGCCACGACCATATGATGCATTTAGCTGACGGAATTCAAGCTCGTTTTGATGAGATGGTAGCGGCTGAAAGTCAAGATAATGGTAAACCAGAATGGTTAGCCAAACAAGTGGACATCCCTCGTGCATCAGAAAATTTACGTTTTTATGCTACCGCATCCTTGCATTTTGCCTCGCAAATGCACGATATGGATGGCAAAGCCATAAACTATACTGCTCGTGAACCTATCGGAGTGGTAGGCTGTATATCCCCTTGGAATTTGCCTATCTATTTGTTTACTTGGAAAATAGCCCCTGCCCTAGCAGCAGGTAATACCGTTGTTGCAAAACCTTCAGAGGTAACCCCATATACCGCTTATCTACTTGGTGAAATTTGTCAAGAAGTAGGCTTCCCAAAAGGTGTGCTCAACATTGTTCATGGTTATGGCCATAAGGTTGGTGCGGCTATAAGTAGTCATCCCGATACACCCGTCATTTCATTCACAGGCGGAACAGTAACTGGCGCTAAGATTGCCGAGGTAGCAGCACCTATGTTTAAAAAGCTATCCCTAGAATTAGGTGGCAAAAACCCCAACATCGTCTTTGCGGATGCTAATTTTGAAGACGCTTTAGATATGGCCGTAAAAGCCTCTTTTAGAAATCAAGGGCAAATCTGTTTGTGTGGCTCTAGGCTATTTGTTGAGGAAAATATTTACGAAAAATTCAAAGCCGCTTTTGTAGAAAAAACCAAACAGCTGAAAGTGGGTAACCCTAAAGAAAATAACGACCTCGGTGCGGTAGTCTCCAAAGAACATATGCACAAAATTCTTGAGAAAATAGAACTCGCCAAAGAGGAAGGCGGTCAAATTTTATGTGGCGGTGAGCGTGTGATTTTAGATGGGGAATTAAGTCAAGGCTATTATATTGCTCCTACAATTATTGAGGGGTTAGACCATCTGTGTCGCACCAATCAAGAAGAAATATTTGGGCCTGTGGTAAGCATTATGCCTTTCAAAGATGAGGATCATGTAGTTGAGATGGCCAATAGTACACGTTACGGTTTAGCCGCTAGTATATTCACTCAAGACATTAGCAAAGGTCATAGAGTAGCCGCTAAGGTTAGCTCGGGCATAGTGTGGATAAATACGTGGATGATGCGTGACTTACGCATCCCATTTGGTGGTATGAAAGACTCAGGCGTAGGACGTGAGGGAGGCTTCAAATCCTTAGAGTTTTTTACTGAACCAAAAAATGTCTGTCTGAAACTATAAGATGATTTAAATCATATTCGTTTATCTCTGTGATTTCTTAACTTAGTTGCAGATACGCACCCCCTTAGCCTATCCATTTCATTTATGATTAACGCATTTATTAACTCATATTTAAAATTGAAAACAATGAAAAAAAGAACACCCATTTCAAAGATTATGTCTAACGACATCATTACTGTAAACAAAACTCAATCCATTCAAGAAGTAAGCAACATCATTAAAGATAGAAAAATCCGCCATGTACCTGTAGTGTCTGGGGAGAAAGTGATTGGTATGCTTAGTAAAGTAGATTTACAAAAAATCTCTTTCGTTAATACAGTAGATGGAGATGAGCTCACAACAGCCCTATATGATGGATTAAATATAGAGCAAGTCATGACTAAAAACGTTAAAGTGGTTCAAAAAAACGATACCATTTACGATGTGGCTACCATCCTATCCCAAAATGAATTTCATTCTCTACCTGTTTTAGAAGAAGATAAATTAGTAGGTATAGTTACCACTACTGACCTCATCAAATATTTAGTTGAACAGTACTAAAAGAATGCATAAGATAAGGGCTGTTTAGTTTAAACAGTCCTTATTTTAAATATGGATCTACGTATTTAATGTCTTTTTGACTTAATACCCACATACTATCATCAGAATTTCCAGAAGTTCTAAAGTGCAATTGCATGCCTTCATTAGTTTCTTCAATATCCAAAATAGTTCCTACCTGTCTTAGGTTGTTTCTTAATAATAATTCGACTTGGTTGCCTACTAATTCTTTCCAAAGTCGCTTCCCGTATGAGTTCTTTTGATACAGGGCATCGAGTTCATCTTTCCAATACATTTTTATAATTTTTTACATTACAAAAGTGTTTCAATAGTGTTACTAGAATGTTGAACCAAGATTAATAAATGGTTAAATAACTACTTGATGATAAGTTCATCGGCAAATAGCCAAGTGACACCTCCTGCTCCTAAATGCCAATCTGGACATACCCCATAATTGTTGGCCTTGACCTTTACATATCGAGCGGATACATTTACTTGAGTAGCAAAATCTTGATGAAAAGAACCGTATTCTTCATCCGAAAAAGTGTTGTTTATTATTCCAATAGAACGAAAATCTTGACCATCTTCAGAAACGAGAAACTCCACTTGAGGAGGGTAAAAAATCCAAGATTTAATATCTTGTAAAAAACCAATAGCCAAGTAATCAATAGGCTTGATCGTTCCCAAATCTACCGTAGCTTCCAAATTTTCTCTATACCCTTGCCAACTACCTGTTCTATAACTGCCCGTTCCTCGCAAATAATCGATTAAGGTCTTATCTCCTGCCGCAGCATACTGATTGGCGTATTCGCTTTGTATGCTTATACTTCTGCTACCATCAATTTTATAAAAAGGTGCCGACACCTCTTGACTTTCACCATTAGAAGAAAAGGCTTTTGACTTAATCAGAGCGTCTTTAAATAAAACAATAGGCGAACTGTATATAGGTGACTCCAAAGTAGGCTGACTGCCATCCAACGTATAACGAATAATGGCTTCTTGGGCTGTGCCTAATTCAACCACAAGACTATCCGTAAAGGTCTGACTCTCTGCCATAAAGAATGGCACAGGTGTTAAAGGGGTGTTGGTAATGGATGAGGGCGGAATACTTTGGCTACCCCAGTCGCTAGGCTCATCACCCATCAAGAAAATCAACTCACCACCAGTCATAATATCACTGTGTTGAATATAACTCATAGCATAATTCTGTCCGTTTAAAGTGGCCGACTGTATGTATTTATTTCTAGGACTAAGTTTATCGGCTCTCACTACAAAGGTTTGACCGTTTTCTAATTTAATTTGAGCTTGATCAAACATGGGTGTGCCTATTGTATAGTAATCTAATCCGGGCGTAACGCTATAAAAACCCATAGCACTCAACACATACCAAGACGACATCTGTCCACAATCTTCATTGCCTGAAAGTCCATCGGGATAGACGCTGTATTGCTCTTCCATAATCTGGCGCACTCTTTCTTGTGTTTTATGAGGCTTGCCTACATAATTGTACAAATAAGCCATGTGATGACTCGGCTCGTTGCCATGGGCATATTGTCCAATAAGTCCTGTTATATCTACTTGTTCTCGTCCTGAGGTTTGACTGTCGGCAGTAAATAAACTATCTAGGTGTTTTTCTAAATTTTGTGGTCCTCCCATCAGCTCAATATGCCCTTGAATATCTTGGGGTGAAAAAGTGGAATATTGCCAAGCATTAGCTTCGGTATAATTGAAATTTACCTCATCGGCTAAAAAAGGACCAAACCAATTGTTATTGACTTTAGCTCTTAAAAAACCTGTTGAAGGGTCGTATAAATTTTTATAATATTGACCTCTTTGATAAAAGTCATTAGCAACATCCGTTCTACCTAAAGAGTCTGCCATCATAGCAATACACCAATCGTCATAAGCATATTCAAGCGTTTTTGAAACAGATTCAGGTTCATCACTTGCAGCGATAAAGCCTTTGTTTTTATAAAATTCTAAGCCATCAGTATCCAAATTAGCGCTGTATATCATAGCATCCATAGCTCTTTCTACATCATAATCTCGAATGCCTTTAGCATAAGCATCGGCAATAACAGGTATAGCGTGATAGCCTATCATACAATTGGTGTAATTGGCTGCTAATTCCCAAATAGGTAATTTCCCCCCCTGCTGATATTGTCTTAAAAAAGTACGGATGAATTCATTCGTTTTCTCTTGTTCTATAAGTGTGAATAATGGGTGGGTAGCTCTAAAGGTGTCCCAAAGTGAAAAAATAGTGTAATGATTATCGGTAGAGTCTTGATGAATGTTCATATCCATGCCTCTATATCTTCCATCCACATCAATGTAAATATTAGGGTTCAGTAAAGAATGGTACAAGGCGGTATAAAAGACCGTTTTGTGATCTTCATCTCTTCCATGCACTTGTATTTTAGAAAGGTTGCTTTCCCATGCATTCTGTACAGTGTGCTTGGTTTTATCAAAATCCCAATGGGGTATTTCTTGCTCTACATTCTGTTGAGCCCCTAATATATCTACTGCCGAAATGCCCACTTTTACTAGTAGTGGATTGTCTAATTTGCCAAACTTCAAGCCTACAACTAAACTATCCGAACGGTATGTAACGTCTTGAATAGGTGAAGAAAATTGAGCGTAAAAATGAATGCGCTGATCGGTCGCCCATTCGTGCGAATAACGATACCCTTTAAACGTGACACTATCAACTTGTTCAAGGTAGACGTCTGTTAGCTTATCTCTATGGTCTAAGTCCAACACCACTTGTGCCTCGTCATCATTAGGAAAAGTATATCGATGAAAACCTGCTCTTGGGCTAACGGTTAGCTCAACCTCAACTCCGTAATCCTCCAAATGGACCTGATAAAAACCTGCTTGGGCAATCTCTTTGTCATGAGAAAAAGAGGAATTATACCCTTGACTTCCATCTGCGCCATTTGTAAGTAAAAGTTCTCCTGTAGTTGGCATCAATAGCACATCGGCATAATCTGAAATACCTGTACCGCTAAGATGGGTATGCGAAAAGCCGTAAATAACACTATCCGAATAATGATATCCGCCACATCCGTCCCAACCTTCTAGTCTTGAGTCAGGGCTTAACTGAACCATTCCAAATGGAGAGGCTGCTCCAGGATAAGTATGCCCATGCCCTCCTGTTCCAATAAAAGGGTTTACATAATCTATAAATCGTTTTTCTGTAGGCTGACAAGCTACAAATAGGACAAGGGTTAAAAAGTAAATTTTTTTCATCTTTTTAGTTGATTTCTTTCCACACTAAAGCACTAGCTCCCAAGATAGCAGCGTCAGCACCATCTAGTGAAGAGGGTAAAATTTGGACTTTGTTTTTATATATACTCAATAAATTATCTTCCATGTATTGTTTAGTAGGCTTGAACAAAATATCTCCTGCTTGAGCTAATCCACCAAAAAGATAGATTACTCTAGGACTAGTTATAGCCACAGCATTAGCTAATGCCATTCCAAGCTTTCTAGCCGTAAAATCAAAAGCCTCTAATGCCCATTGTTCTCCATTATTAGCCGCCTCAAATACTTGAGATGAACTGTACTCTTTAGACGTTAATTCTTGAGCGGTTCTGCTAATTGCCGTAGCAGAAGCATAGGTTTCCAAACAACCTTTGCGCCCACAACCACAGTTTCGTCCACCTTCCTCAACAATCACATGACCTAACTCACCTGCAAAAGCATCGTGTCCATATACTACTTGACCGTTAGTAACAATTCCACTTCCTAAACCTGTACCAAGAGTAACCATAATGAAGTTATTGACTCCTTTTGCACTTCCATAAACCATTTCTCCAATGGCCGTAGCGTTAGCGTCATTGGTGACAATAACAGGCATATCAAAATAGTCGTGGAAATAATCTTTAAGAGGTACGAAGTTAGGCCAATCCAAATTGGGGGCAAATTCTACAGTCCCTTTATAGTAATTGCCATTGGGCGCACCAATACCAATACCTATAGCTTCGTTTTCTGCCAAATTTTCTAGCAACTGTTTTGACACTTGCTTAACCAATTCTTGAGGGTCTTTATAATCTGTCGTTTTAATGCTTCCTCTCCATAGAAAATCACCGTTAGACTCCACCCAACCAAATACAGTGTTTGTTCCCCCAATATCTATTCCTGCGCTTACTTTTTTCATTATTGCGAATTTATCGAATCATTATTTCATCTACAAATAACCAGGCTTGTGAACCTGCTGCTGGATGCCAATCGGGCAAGATTCCAAAGTTTTCTGCTACAAGACGAATATATCTCGTTCTTGCCGAACACAATAGACTGTATTGGTGCCTAAACTGCCCCTCTTTTTGTGGCGAAATGGTATTTTGGAAACTTACTAATTTTTCAAAATTTATACCATCATCTGAAGAATAAATTCGGATACTTTTTGGCATTAAAATCCACGATAGGTTGTATTGAAAACAACCTACATCGATGGTATTAATAGTTTGTTCTTCTTCTAAATCTATTAGTACATCCAAAGACTCACCATAAAAACCTTGCCAACGCCCATCTCTGAATTTAGTATTACTACCTACTAGACCGTCGGTCAGAGTAAGCTCTTCTTTGGCTGGATAATTGGGGCTAAAAGGAACGGCATAACTCACCTTCTTACCATTAGCTATATGCTTGTTTACAGACTGTTTATATTCGCCATAAGGCTTTCCATTTTTAAAGCCTCTAGCTTCAACTAAAACACTGTTGGAAACAAAAAAGGATTCTGAATAACTTTTCCAATCCGAATTGTCGAGTCTATATTCTAAAGTTATGTCAGGTGTAGCCGAAAATAAACGGTATTCAAATTGCCCATTTTTGTATTCACAATGAGAGGTAATTGGCACACTTTCGTAACCATAATCTACTCCAAAAGCATCAAGGATATCGTAATGTTTTTGCACTTTTTTATAAAAATTAGGGTAGTCCTTGGGGGCTGTAGTCCATAAGACCTCAGACATAGCCAATAGCCTTGGAAAAACCTTACTGTCGACTAAATCTTGCGGAGCTCTTTCACTCCACATATTACATTCTCCACCTAAAATAAATTGAGCTTCTTCCTCTGATAAAACCGATGGAATTGGTTCAAAAGAATAGACCTTCTGTAAATCAATAGCGTCTAAATCGTAATCAAAATAAGCGTGTGAAGTGGGTGACATAATAGCGTAATGCCCACTTTTTGCGGCTGCTATCCCTCCGTCCATACCTCGCCAAGATTGAACTGTGGCAGATGGTGCTAAGCCGCCTTCCAAAATTTCATCCCAACCAATAATCTGACGACCTTTACTGTTTAAATAACGTTCTATCCTAGTAATGAAATAGCTTTGTAATTGATGAGAATCGTCTAAGCCTTCATTTCTCATTCTTGCTTTACATTTATTGCAATTATCCCACCTATATTTTGGGGCTTCATCACCTCCAATATGGATATACTTAGAGGGGAATAATTCCAAAACCTCATCTAGCACATTTTCCAAAAACATAAAGACAGAATCGTTACCTGCACAATAGATGTCTTTAAAAACACCCCAATCGTTTTCAACCTCAAAAGGTCCGCCTGTACAAGATAGCTGGGGGTATGATGCTAGAGCGGCAAGAGAGTGTCCGGGTAATTCTATTTCTGGCACAACTGTGATGTGCCTTTCCTTAGCATAAGCAACTATTTCTCTAATATCTTCTTTGGTGTAAAAACCACCATAAATGCTTCCATCTTTTTGAGTACGCCAAGCCCCTATTTCAGTTAGTTTAGGGTATTGCTCAATTTCTATTCGCCAACCTTGGTCTTCAGTCAAATGCCAATGCAAAACGTTCATTTTATGCAATGCCAATAAATCAATATAACGCTTGACAAAATCTTTTTCCATAAAGTGCCTTGAGCAATCTAATAACATCCCACGCCAAGAAAAACGAGGATAATCGTGGATGGATAAGGCTGGAATATATGCCGACTTTTTTTGAAGTGGCAAAAGCTGTCTTAATGTTTGTATGCCCCTTATAATTCCTTCTGAAGTAGTGGCAGAAATAGCTATAGTATCTTCACTAATGTCCAATATATATTCTTCATCTGAAAAAGCCCCTTCATAAAGCAAAGCTATAGTCGTTGACTCTCCGTTCAAAGGTTGAGAACTGATACTTTTTAAATAGGGTATTTGCTCGAAAAAAACGGAATCGGCAAATACACCTGTGGACGCATCAAATAAAAATTTTCCTTCTTTTAATTCGAATTGTTGTGGACTTGGCAGAATATTAACTCCTATATTTTCTGGAGGAATACAGGCGCACAAGAACAAAGAAAGTAAAAGTAAATACTTCATTATTTGAGATGAGATGGTGAGTCTATTAGCTCATTTTTTCCGCCCTGATGCAAGGCATAATTAAACTGAGGGTGAACTGCGAAGGCTCCGTGTTCTCCTTTTTTGTTGATGGCTAAATAACCAATTTGCATATCCTTATAATTTTGGTTTTTTACAATTCTAGCAATGGCTTCTTCACAAGCCTCTTGTGGGGATGCTCCTTGTCGCATCAACTCAACCACTAAAAAAGAACCTAAGGTTTTCATTACTGCCTCGCCCATTCCTGTAGCACAGCAACCACCTACTTCGTTGTCTACAAACATCCCTGCTCCTATAATGGGCGAATCGCCCACACGACCGTGCATCTTAAAGGATAGCCCAGAAGTCGTACAAGCTCCCGATATATCTCCATTTTTATCCAAGGCCAATAAGCCGATAGTGTCGTGATTTTCAACATTAACGATGGGTTTGTATTGAGAGTCTTTTTTCCATTCTTCCCATTTTTCTCTGGCTTTATAAGTCAATAAATCTTCTTTGGGAAAGCCCTGTTCAATAGCAAAATCAAAAGCACCTTTTCCTGAAAGCATAACGTGAGGGGTGTCGTCCATCACTTTTCTAGCTACAGAAATAGGGTGTTTGATATGTTCTAAAAAAGATACAGCACCGCAATTTCCGTTATGATCCATTATACAAGCATCTAAAGTAACATACCCATCTCTATCAGGCAATCCACCATAACCAACGCTCATAGATTCCGGATCGGCTTCTGGCACCATTACTCCTTTTTCAACGGCATCGATGACTTTTCCTCCGTTTTGTAAAACTGCCATAGCTGCGTCATTGGCTGGTAAACCGTGATTCCAGGTTGAAATAACCATAGGAAAACCAGATTGTGAATGAGGATTGGTCTTTTTCGATGTTGATGCAGTAAATACTTTTGGTAGTAATAAAGCACCCGTTGCTCCTAGCAAAGTGCCTTTCAGAAAGTGTCTTCTATTTTTCATTGTCTTGTAAATCGTATAGTGACCAAATTAATAATTTATTTTTTTCAGACTCCTTGCCTTTAAAGATAATGCGCTTTTCAGTATGTGGTAAAAGGGTGAAAAAGTTATCTGAAAAATGACCTTGTACATTATGCAAATACAGCTGATGAGCAGCCACGTCCGTACTAAGGGCAAGAGTATCCCCATGCCAAGAGAATTCTATGTTTGGCGACTTAAAATTACACTCCTTTGGCAAGGAGGTGAGTAGTTCTTTTGAGCTTGTTTTATTATCCACTAATCGAGCTATTACGATTTGATGCTCAGAAAAATTAGAAAGGCTTTTCAAGTCAGTTGAGGTATTGGCTTGAATGCTTACTCCTTCACGAGAAGTAGATAACAAAAGTCCGTCTAAATTGTAAATAGAAATTTCTAAAGTGTCGTCAATTTCATAGGCTAATTCAGACATAGCAGACACTTGAAGAAGATTGTTTTTGTCCAAACTCAAGGATAATGCTAATGGGGCAAAGACTTCTTTTACAGCATAATGTAGGGCTTTCCAATTGCCATAATAGTCTATACTGCTCCAAGATGCTACTGGCCAACAATCGTTCAGTTGCCAATACAATGTGCCCATACAATGGGGCTGACTACGGCGGTGAGCCTCAAGTCCAATTCGTATTCCCTCGGCTTGTAAAATTTGACTAGCATAAATTAATTTATCAAAAGAAGATGGCACATTGTATTCTCGTGCCATATATTCCAAAATAAGAGCATTGCCTCGTGGATGTTTTTGATGGGAACGCATTACTTGAGAATCCAGACTCCATTGGCTACTGTCTGCAAACTGTGCTATAGTTGAAAGTGTAGGGAAAGACTGAAAGCCAAATTCGCTCATAAAACGAGGCACTTTTTCTTCTAATATTTCAAACGGTTCAGCATCGTGCCATACACCCCAATAGTGGGCATCGCCTTCAAACTGATGTTGAGGGTCGCCTCTTCCTAACTGGGGTGAACTTTCCCAATAGGGCAAATTGGTATATTCATCAACAACTGAAGGTAAAATGGTATTGAATAAGGCATTGTATCCTTTTTCTATTTCTTCTTTCTGTGTATCATCAAAAACATCTTGCCAACCCCAACGTTGCCAACCCTCCGAATTTTCGTTATTGCCGCACCACAATACAATGGATGCATGATTACGTAAGCGTACAACATTGTCAATCGCTTCTTGTTTTACTGACTGTAAAAAGCTCGTGTCTGAAGGATACATAGCACAAGCAAACATAAAGTCTTGCCACACCAATATGCCCAGAGAATCGCATAGATCATAAAAGATGTCTTCCTCATAAATACCGCCCCCCCATACTCTAAGCATATTCATATTTGCAGTGCATACATCGTTAAGCAAGCTACGGTAGTGACTTTCAGAAACACGATTTTGGAGGTGGTCTTGTGGGATATAGTTGGCCCCTTTCATAAATAGAGCTTTGCCATTGACTTTGAAATAAAATTCCGAGCCTTGATCTTGCTTATCAGTAATTAATTCTACCTCTCTCAAACCAAATTTAGTGGTGTTTTCATCAATCAGATGACTTTCTTTCTTCACCGAGCAGGTAAAGGTATAGCGGTATTGCTCACCATAACCAATGGGCCACCACAGTTGAGGGTTCTTAATATGTATAGGTATGGAGACGGTCTGACTTCCTTGCTTCAAAAGGTGTGTATGATGACTACCATTAATTGACACTACATATTCGCCTGAACAGACAACATCCATTTCTACTTGGGCTTCAACAATAGCTAAGGTGTCGCTTAAAAATACTTGTTCATAAAAAACATCCTTGAGTTTAGCATCTGACCAGGCTTCAAGAGTTACATCTCTCCAAATTCCAGATGGTGTTATTTTTGCGCCCCAATCCCATCCGTAATGAAAACCTGCTTTGCGACTATATACTCTGCTACCACCAGGCAAGTCATAACCCAACGCATTAATTTTTTGGTTTTCTAGCTCACCGACAGGCTGAAAAATTACTTTCAATTGGTTGGCTTTCTCTTGGAGAATACCGTCTGCCATTATAGACCAAGTTCTGAACATATTATCGGCTTGCAAAATCAGTGAATCGTTGAGGTAAATGTCAGCGTAGGTGTCCAAACCCTTAAAGAGCAATTGTTTTTTAGTATGCTGAAATACTGAAGGCAAAACATCAAAGGTCGTTTGATACTCCCAAACTTGATTGGCTATCCATTGTATGGAGTCTTCATTAGAAGCTATAAAAGGGTCAAGAATAAGTCGGTTTGCTAATAAATCTGAAATGTTATTTGACGGTATGCTAACAGCAATTTCATTGCCATGGTGTAACATCTTCCAGTCCGATAGGTGTTGTGTATTTATGTTTTTTTGATCTTGGCAAGACCAAAGAAATAAAGACGCTATTAGGATTAGCCTAATCAAGCCCCTCTAGATTTTCAAGGACTTCTTCTATCTTTTCTACCTTAGTTTGTGTTATTTCTTTATCCTTTTTATTAGTCCCTGACAAATGAAATTCTCTGACACCAATAGGGTAAAATTGTAGCACATTACCAGCGTGTAAACCGCCTCCAGCCATAATAGAGATGCGCCCATCGGCCTTTGTCACTAATTCTTTTATTTGATTAATTCCCTCCGTAGCACTAGTGGCTTGTCCAGAGGTTAAAATACGTTGGCAACCACAAGCTATAATAGATTCCATAGCCGCGTATGGGTCGTTCGTTTTATCGAAAGCTCTATGAAAAGTCACTTGCATAGGATAAGCCGCTTTGACCAGGGCTTTGGTTTGTTTTTCATTAACTGTAGAGTCTGTATTTAAAGATCCTATAACGACCCCATCACAACCAATTTCTTTACAAAACTCAATGTCTTGTATCATTTCTTCCACTTCCAAATCGGTATATATAAAGTCTCCAGCTCGTGGTCTAATAAGAACAAATAAGTCCACTTCAAGGGCTTCTCTTGCCATACATATGGCTGCTGCTGAAGGTGTAGTGCCCTCCAGTTCTAAGTTTGAACATAGCTCAATACGTTGTGCGCCTCCTGCCTGACCGTTTATGGCAGATTGTACAGAGTTTGCACAGCATTCCACTGTTAATTTTGTCATAAGGTAAAAATAAAAAAACCCTCCATATTTGAAGGGTTTTAAATGTATTGTTTAGAATTCACCGCCGCCACCGCCGCCGTCTTTGATATCATCATTACGGATATTAGTACGGTCTTTTATAACATCAAACTTCAATTCACCGATAGTATATTTAAAGCTAATACCAATGGATCTAAAAACAGTATTTCTGTTACTATAAATATAAAAGTCATTGCCTTCTAGCTCTGTTTTAAAAGATTTGTACTTCTTGAATGGCTCAACAAAACGTAAACCGATGGATCCTTTTTTGTTTTTAAAGTCTTTCTTAAAGCCAAAAGAAAACATAGAGAATCCTGGCACATAACCTTGTGCCGTTTGATTAGGTGGTCGAAAAAAACCAAAGGTTTCGGCTTTATAGCCCTTGCCTATATCGTAATTACCGCCCATATTCCAATTGAATAATACTCTTCCCAAATCATCCGAAGTAGTCTGATAAGTGTAAAGGTTAAAACCTGCTCTCAAGTTAGCATCACCCAACTTAATAGAACCGTAGTAGTTGAAGCCGATAGATAAATTTTCTCCAATGTTATTATAAGAAGTTACGGTAGAATCTCCTAACAAACTAACGTTAGACTCTATGAGGTCGTAGGTTTGTTTAGCAAAGATATAGTAGCTGCCTTTGTATTTTCTAGCAAAGCTATTATAGCCTACTTCTAATTGATGCGTAATTTCAGGTTTTAAAAGCGGATTACCTTCTGACAAAGAAAGCGTATCTGTATAAGAAATATTTGGGTTGATATACCTCATCCCTGGTCGGTATATTCGTTTACTATAACTTGCCTTAAGCGACTTCATCATATCTATCTTTTTGGATAAAATGAAGCTTGGCAATAAGGTGGTGTATTCATTTTCAAAAGGATCATTGTCATTTTGAACCCATTCGTCGTTTTGTTTAGAATTCCACTGACCTTTGATGAGTGTATTTTCAGCTCTCAGTCCTACTACAGCTCCCCACTCTTTGCTTAATTGCCACTTTGTTGAAAGGTATAAGGCGGCTACATTTTGAATGTAATCGAATTGCTCTAAGGGCTGAAAAATAATAGGATTTGCGTTTTCTGTATTGTAATTGTTCAACAAATTTCTGTTGACGTATTTTGCTCCCACCTCTATGGTGTGTTTGTCTTTTACAGGGTGAGTATAGTCCAATTGATAGGTATATGTCAGTGGGCTTCCATCGTTTTTGTTAACAATAGTATCGGTGGGCCTGCCAAAAACATAGCCTTGATAAACGTAATTATCTTGATCCGATACATCGCCACCTAACTGAAATGCAATTCTCAATTCTCGGTCCTCATGGTCACTGAATTGCTTGACATAATCGGTGGTCCATTCGTAGCCTAAACTCAGATTTTTAGAGTCCGTATACCTTACGGTATCGTTAATCTGATAAGCTAGTTCTTCAATGAAGTTATCTGAAAGTATAGACGAATATAAATAATCGTCCGCCCATTCTTGATTGGTTTGTCGATTACCTCGCATTTGAAAACTAGTCACAATACTGTTGTAGGGGTTGATATCATAATACATTTCTGATGTACCACCAAAGCCTATCCATTGCCCTTTTGTTTGGGCGTTTTTTGTTAGTGTAGTAGAGTCGGCATAATTAAATCGGTGATAAGTCTGCTCTCCTGAAAGTGGCCATCCATAACGGACTCTACCTCGTACAGAAACACCAAACTTCCCTTTTCCATAATTTAGGTCTAAAGACTGCTTATTTACACGAGTACCTACCGAGCCATTTATAGTGCTTTTAAAGCCTGAAATTTGTTTTTGCTGTGTGATAATATTTATAATCCCTGAACCGCCTTCACCATCGTATTTAGCGGTAGGGCTAGTAATGACCTCAACGCTTTTAACTTGTTCGGCAGGTATCATTTGTAGGGCGTCCGCCGCCGAGCCTGAAAAGAAAGTAGACTCTTTACCGTTAACTAAAAACTTAATATTGGAAGACCCTCTAAGGTTTACATTGCCTTCCAAATCAACAGATAGTAAAGGTGTCTTACGCAAAACATCCGTTGCGTCATCAAGTCCTTCGTTCAAATCGTTTTCAGCATTGTAAACGATTTTCTCCATCTTACTTTCATAAACGGGTCTGTCCTCATTAATAGACACTTCTTTGAGATTAACAGCGCCCGGTTCTACTTTTACCTTTTTAAGGTATATAAAGGTTTTGTTTTTGTTCAAAGAAACCTCTACTCTTTTCTCTTCATAACCAATATAATTGACTAAAAAATAATAGTCGGCTAACCCCAACTTGTTGAATTGAAAAGCTCCTTTCTCGTCCGTTATAGTTCCTTCCATCAGAATATCGTTCTTTCTGAAAAGACGCACATTAGCAAAAGCTAATTCATCGCCGGATTTAGAATCTACCAATCTACCGCTTATTTGTCCATTATGAAGAGAGGCATTTTTTCCGCCAAAGCCACCCATGCCAGGAGGTTGGGCATATACCAATGTACTAATGAAAAGTATTAAAATTGTTAAGTTAGTTTTCATGGGTACAAAAATAGTCAATTTGTTGGTCCGTCAGAAGTAGGATAAAGCAAAAAAAAAAGACTTGTTTTCGTAAAAACAAGTCTTTAAATAAAATTAAACTAAGTAGTCGTTTTAGTGGTCGTGATCAGCGTGTTCTTCACAATGAATTTCATAACCGTTTGATGATCCGTATTCACCTGCTTGTAAGGTGTCATTTCCATCGGTAGAAATAAGAGGCGCTGAGACGTTGTGCATATAGCTTGGGTCCTCAACTGTTTCTAGTTCTGATCCGCAAAACTCATCATCACCAGAAGGTGCTTGAATTTCCCACATAGTTTCAGTTCCATCAACATTGTCAAATGCAATATGACATTCATGACATTCGTCACTGTCTGAGCAAGAAAACAAGAATAAAGCTAGAGCTGGTATAAACAATAATTTTTTCATCATTTTTTTTTAAAGTGTTAAACATAATTTGAAATAATACGAACGTCCTACACTAGGAATTTCGTAACTTTTTAATCTTGACAAATGAGGTATGTACGATTGATTTAGCACATTTTTAACTCCTATTGACAGATTTAAATTTTTATTTTTTGTCTCAAAATGTAGAGCCGTGTTAATTAAGCTGTAAGCCTCTGAAGGTGTTTCGTTTAAGGCAACATTATTCTGCGATGCATAATAAACATGGTCCAAAGAAATCTCCTTGCATCTGTACTTGTTTTCTTTAGTCAAATAATAACGTAATTTGCTTTGGAATTTGTTGGCTGGCATAAGAGGCAAAAACTGATTGTCAGAATTTCGACCTTCTATAATAGATATATTTTCTTCGAAATGAAGCTGATGTAAAAAATGAGGATGATAATGCAAGCTCATTTCAACACCCTTTAGATTAACACTTTCTTCCTGTTGGTATGCAAAAACAGGCATACCGCTTATTAAAGAGTCCTGTGGATTTAAGACAATAAAATCATTGATTTGATGATAAAACGGATTTATAATTAACCCTAAATGTTCGTTAGACCACTCGTAAGTAGCATCGATTTGATTACCTTTTTCTTCTTTCAAGTTGCGATCGCCTATTTCATAACGTTTTGTTCCGTGATGAGGTCCATTGGCCAATAACTCCGAAAAGTGTGGTGTTCTAAAAGCCGATGAATAAGTCAATCTAATACGGTGTCCGTCCCAACTTTTGGAAACGCCAAACGAGCTACTTAGCGCATTAAAATCGTTAGAATAGGATTGAGAAATTGTTTCAACTAGCCTATTGTCGAATCGAATTCCAAATAGCATTGACCAATTGTTTTTATGATAATCTATATTTGAAAAAACACCAAAATCTCTAATTTCAGCATCGGGTAATAACTCTGAACGTGCTGGTTTATTTTTATTGGTTTGGAAGGCGTTTTGGTTACCAACAGTCCACGTTAAATGCGTATTAAACGGTTTGGAAAAGGTGGTGTTTATTTGACTGGAGTTGAGCACTGCATCCATCTCGGCTACCGTCCAGGCTTCAAACTCTTCAAGTCGATTATTCGAATTGATTAAATCTACTTTTAAACTAGATGAATTAATGAAAAACGTGTTCTGGAAAAGCAATAAATGATTAGTCGCAAACTGAGTAGGGCGAGTAGGATAACGTTCTTGAGAAGAAGAAGATAATTGATTTAATGTAGGCTCAGCATCATGCGAATGTGCAGGAATACCAGATATATTGTAGTTGTACTGATATCGCACATTCATCAGCCATTTATTTTTGCTATAGCCTATTGCCGTTTTAAAGGCTAAATTTGAAAAACGAGAATTGAATAAGTACTTGCCTTGAGGCAATCTGTAGTCTGCCGCTGAGCCGTATTCAGCATAGGTATTCATTCTAAAGTTATTCTTTGCCCACTTGGCAACAAGTTGATTGTTGGAACGCATCATTGAAGATTCAAAATTCGACACCAATTTAAACTCCGACTGACCAGATGACACGTAACTATCGTCTACAAAATAAAGTGCACCGCCCAAAGCATCCGCACCAAACATGATAGAAGCAGGTCCTTTAACCAACTCTACTTTCCCTATTCCTAAATCTGTAAAACCGAGACCGTGGTCACCGCTCCATTGCTGATTTTCTATACGTGCACCATTTAAATAGGTAACTACTCGCATACCCGAAAGCCCTCGAACAACAACTTTGTTAATCCCAATACCAGTAGATAATTCCTCAACACCCGAAATATGACTTAAGCTTTCAATTAAAGACGATGAGTTATCGTTTATAGTACTCAAACTTTTAGATTGAAGATTGATAGACTGATTGGAAGATAATTGGTGATTAATGGCTGAAACTTCAACCTCATTGATTTCAATATGTAACTTTTCTAATTTTAGTGTAACGTATTCGTCCTCCAAATTTGTATTAAAAGATTGAGTTTTAAAACCTTCTTTGCTGATAATAATTTTTGAACTAGTAGGTAATGTAGACTCCAGATTAAATTGACCATCGGCATCGGTTTGAAGTGCAACTCCTAGGAAAACGAAAAAAACATCAGCCGTAGAAATAGCAGCCCCATCAGCATCTAAAACAATACCCTTTAATTGAGCAAAAGTGTTAGTACAGACTAAAAGTAGTGAGACGAATAAAGCTATTTTTTTCATATTTTCGCAACAGCATTGCAAATATAGTGTGTTTTTTAGTTTGCGCAACAATGTTGCATTAATTATGTTGGAAAAAAATCAAATACGTAAAACGCCATTTAGACTAGAGGTATTAAAGTTATTTACTACTTCTGAAAGCGCCTTGTCTCTAAAGGAGATTGAAAGTCAGCTTAATGATTTTGATAGGATTACTCTTTATCGAACGCTAAAACTGTTTAAGGAAAAGGGAATAATGCATGAAATTCTTCATTCCAAGGGCAAAAAATACGCTTTGTGCAAGGACGAATGTGACGAACATAAGCATCAACACGAACACCTTCATTTTCACTGCTCAAAATGTAAGGAATCTTTGTGTGTAGAAAATCAAATGAAGGAGTTAAACCTACCTGGGTATATTATAGAGCATAGCGATTTGAATGTGTACGGAGTCTGTAAAAAATGTAACGCATGACAAAAATTGACACCCAAATTTTTGACTTCTTAAAAAAGCTAGAAAAAAACAATAATAGAGAGTGGTTTGAAAAACACAAGCCACAGTTTAAAGCCTTAGAGCAAGGGTTTAAACAATTCAGCGAATCCCTTTTTAACGACCTTAATGCTCACGATTCTTTAGAAAAATGGAAAGTGTTTCGAATCTATAGGGATGTTCGTTTTTCAAAGAATAAAACGCCATATAAAACCCACTTTAGTATGGCATTTCACAGAACAAAACCGAACTATCGTGGAGGCTATTATCTTCATATTGCCCCTTCAAATAGCTTTTTGGCTTGTGGCTTTTGGGGGCCTGAGCCTAACGACCTGTTGCGAATTCGCAAAGAATTTGAAGTTTCTGCCAATGAGTTTAGAGCAATAATCAACGCAGATAAATTTAAAACCACTTGGGGTGAACTAAAAGGAGATGAGTTAAAAACAGCACCTAAGAATTTCGATAAAAACCATCCAAATATCGACTTGATAAGGAAGAAGCAATATATTTTCAGTATCCCATTTACAGATTTGGAAAGCAGTCAGGATGATTTTTCAGAGCGTATAAATTCGGCCTTAAAAAACGTTCGTCCTTTTGTTGACTTTATGTCGGAAGTACTAACGACTGACCTCAACGGAGAGTCCATCATTTAGCTGCTCCAATTGAGTTTGTAAACGCTGTATTACCATTGAAATAATACGCTTATTCAAAGCCGATAAATTCAAACTATAATAATGGTACTCTTCAATAGTAAATAAGCCTATAACCAAACCTGCAAGATTGCTCCTAAACCTTTGGTTGGTGTGTAATGCTTGATGAATATAATCCATCTGGTCTTGAGTTGATAATTTGAAAAACACGCCTTTATATTGTCTAGCATAGTTTATAAAGGAATGAAGTAATAGTTTGTTTTGAAATTTCAATATAGGGCGTAAAACCTCGTTTTGAAATACCTCAATTTCTTTGGTATTCAGACCCTTGTTAATGCTTTCAATGTTTGGGCGAAGTGCCAAAATCAACTGTTTTCTATCTTTCATTTTATAAGCTTTTATACATGGTATAGTGAGGACCTATTCCCTCTATTTCGTATATCAGTCCAATTTTTACAAAGCCAAGCGATTCATAAAATTCAATCGCTACCAAACGAGCTTTACACCATATCAAATCGCCATTCGCTGAAGTAATATCTGCCATAGCCTTTATCATCAAATCTCTTGCTAAACCCTGACGTCTAAAATTTGGATGCGTTGCCATACCTCTCAAACGATAAGCGTTTAAAGAAGGCACTTCTAACATAGGCTCAGGATAAAAGGTCGCTATGCAGACAACCGAATGATCTGATACAGAAGCATAATGTAAAGTTTGTTCGTCCTTGTCTCTATCATAATCCGTTGATTCAATGGGTTGTCCTGGACGAAGCACTAAATGCCTTAAAGGACGTATTTTATCTACTTCAACTTGTTGAATGGTCATGGTACAAAATTAAGGAATTATAGAATGAAAATGCGTATTTTTGTACCTGTATAAAACGTTAATATTATGGAAATTGTAATGATTAAAAAGTTGGGCTGTGGTCCTTGCAAAACATTTGAACCCATTGTTAAGGCTGAGGCTGAAAAACGCTCTCTAGGCTTTAGACACATCATGCAAGAAGATATGCCCGAAGAAATTAGACCTCCTTATTTCCCGTATTTCTATCTCTATAATGAGGGCGAAGTTATTGAGCATTGGGGCGGAACTAGCGACAGAAAGTTAGAAAAGGTTCTGGATAGAAACCTCAACAAATAGACTTTATTTGTTATAAAAAATATGCATCACAATAGCGTGAGGCAAAGTGATTACCGAAATGATAATAATGGATAAAAACGGAATTGAAATTCCGAGATATCCCAAGTGAGAAAGTACTAAAAGTACAGAGGTAAAAAATATACTCAATAACGAATAAGGTAATAGTAGTTTTAAAAACTTTAGAAAGCTAAAACTGGTATCTTCTGCCTTAAAAAACAGATACTCTTGATTCATCACACGAATAGAATGCAATACCACGAAGTATAAGGTAAAGCCAATAGTAAAGGGAAAAAGGAAAAAGGTAAGGTGAATAAGCGCTATCAAAAATAACTCTGAAGAAAGACGCTTTATATTGATGTACTTAGTGACATACAAATAGATAAGCAAAGCTAAGGTAACTATGTTAGTACTTGCAAAAAAAGTAAAGATTAAGTCGGGATTATACACTACGGCTAAGTCTTGAGTATCTTTGAAATAAGCCGTAATGGATACAAGCTCTCCCATATTATAATATACTAAAGTCGCCAATAAGGCTAAGCCCCAAAAAAGAAATAACAAAGGATTAAACTTCCATAAAGATAATTTGGCATCAACAAATTGCGATTCGCCAAAATGAAAAGCGGAAAGAACAAGAAAAAATACAAAACTGAGTATCGGAAAATAAAACCAAGCTGCAACAAATAAAACAATCAGCCCTAAATATAAAGCATAAAACTGGAGCTGTGACATGCTTCTTTTTCTAAAAAATAAAATGTGATCTATTGCTCCATGAGGTATTCCAAATAGTAGAATAAAAAAGGAAGAATAGAGTAACTGCTGCTCTATATTAAGCTCGGTAAATGCCTGATATATTAGAAAAAGAGCATAAAGACAAATTACAAATATGAAGGTAAAGCGGTTCATTAGTCTGAAAAAAATAAAAGCAGACTAACTTTCGTTGAGTCTGCTTTTACAATTAATCAAATACGGAACAAATTATTTTGATTCAGTAATAGCGATATTATATACCACTAAACCAAATCCAATTTTGTTGATAGCATCTGCTATGTTGTACCATAAATCAACATTTGTTGATTCCCAACCCAAAGCAGTATTTAACCATCCACCTTCCATACACATGTATCCAATTGGATAGATTGCCCATCCAACCAATACAAACCATGCTAGTGTACGAACACCTTTTTTGACTACGTCAGAATTGCTCTTCTCAGCCAATTGTGCTACTTCACCAAACCATGCTGTGTACAAAATGTAGATATAACCTATTGTAGATAATACACCCCATTTTACAGAGTGAGCTGTTGAACCATCCGTAAATGCTTCACCAATGTAACCCGCAATCAACATCCATGCTGATGCAATAATTAATTTCCACAATAAACTTTTAGTAGCTCCGGCAGCCCTTGTAAGTAGATAAAATTCTACGCACATCAATGGCACTGTTAATGTCCAGTCTACATACCTAAAGAAGGTTGGATTATCTCCTGTTGCCATGTAATAATCACGCATGTAGAAGTAATGCACTGCGGCAATACCTGTGATTAAACCTGAAATGAGAAGAGATAACTTCCACTTATCGTCTACACTGCCTCTTTCAAAGAAAAAGAATACAGATGCGGCAAACATTGCCATGTAGCCGATAAAAAACGTGAAGCCAACATAATCGTCTGGCCTCATAACTTGAATGTCTAATAGCATAACTTGTTAATTTTAATTAGTTAGTGGTACAAACATATATAATTTTGTATAACTTTTTGTATTTTTTTCTATACATTTTGTGTTATTTTAAGTTTTTTTTCTTTTTTAATCTAGTAATTTGTTCGCTAAAAAAATTTATAAAAAATCATTCTTTTTGGTGTTTTTAGGCTAATTTTAGGCTTCAATTGACCCTAACAATGAAATTTAAGTTCCTAAATACCAACGATAAGTTGAATTTTTATACCATTGAAGACTCTTCACTTGGAGACGTTCCTTTGTATGGCGATGCAGTCCCCGCAGGCTTTCCCTCACCTGCCGACGATTACCTCGATATGGACTTGAATTTGCACGATTATTTGGTGCAACACCCTTCGGCTACATTCTGTGTTAAAGCTATCGGCGATTCCATGGTAGATGCGGGTATTCAAAGCTCAGATGTTATGGTAGTGGATAGAGCTCTGACCCCTAAAAATAACGATATCGTATTGGCTGTAGTGAATGGAGAATTCACCGTTAAGCGCATCAAGAAAAACGATAACGAACTGTACCTTATGCCAGCTAATGAAAACTACCGACCCATGAAAATCACAGAAGACATGGACTTTCAAGTCTGGGGAGTAGTTACTTTTATTATACATAAGGCAAATGCTAGCACTGGCGGATTGTAATAACTTTTATGCCTCTTGCGAACGTGTATTCCAACCGCATTTAGAAGGCAAACCCATAGTAGTCCTGTCTAATAACGACGGCTGTGTGATTGCTCGTAGCAACGAAAGTAAGGCTCTAGGCATAAAAATGGGAGTGCCTGTTTTTCAAGTCAAAACAATCATAGAACAACACAACATACAGGTATTTTCGTCCAACTTTACCTTATATGGCGATTTGTCCAAACGAGTGATGAGCAGCATGCGCCAAGAAGTCAAAGCCATGGAGGTCTATTCCATAGATGAAGCATTTATGGACTTTAGCGGAGAGGGCAGTCCTTTAGAAAAAGGCATTGCTCTGAAGAAAAAAGTACAACAGCATGTGGGTATTCCTATATCCATAGGTATTGCCCCCACCAAAACCCTATGCAAGGTAGCTGGACTTATTGCTAAAAAACATACCAAAACAGGCGTTTTCGTATTGCAAGACAAAGCCCTTATAGAACGGGCTTTAAAATGGTTGCCCGTAGCAGAACTCTGGGGGGTAGGTCGAAGGCACGCCCGTATGCTAGATAGCGTTGGTATAAAAACCGCTTACGATTTGTGCCGTGCCGATGACAGTTGGATAAGAAGACGACTATCGGTCGTAGGCCTAAGAATGGTTAAAGAATTAAGAGGTATACCTTGTTTTCCTTTAGAAGAAAGTGCCAGTAGAAAAAAGAACATTTGCACCTCACGTTCGTTTGGAAAAGCGGTCAAGCAGATGGAAGACCTTAAGGAAGCTCTCAGCACTTATGCCAGTACTTGCGCCTACAAACTGCGCAAACAAAAAAGCTGTGCCTCACGAATTAGCATATTTATACACACCAACCCTTTCAAGCCGACCGATAAACAGTACAAAGGCTTCACTTCTTTTGTGTTGGACACACCCACTAACGACTCCATAGAACTCGTCCGCTTGGCTTTGGAGGGTTTGGAAAAAATATACCGTTCGGACTGCACTTACAAAAAGGCAGGGGTTATTGTCAGCGACATCAGCCCTCAGCAACAACAGCAACTCAGTTTGTTTGATACCCTAGACCGTAAAAAGCACCAATCCATTATGACGGCTCTAGACAACATCAACGATAAAATAGGGAAAGATAAGGTGCGACTGGCCGTACAAGGCAACGGCAGGCAATGGAAAATGAAACAAGAACAACTATCCCCGTGCTACTCTACACGCATAGAGGATGCTTTGAAAGTGTATGTATAAAGCAAGAGCAAGTTACTCGGATTGGCAGGGGAGTATTTGCCGATAAAAAATTTACAATTTAGTCAATCGCTGGCGCAAGTTTTCTCTGATGTTTAGCCAAAACAAATTAATGTCAGCAACGTGATAGTCGTCACGTTTGTACTGGCGTAAAATAATACCTTTAGGACGCTCTACCCAAAGCATACCTTGGTGATTTTTGACCGAGATGGATTGGTCAAACTTCAACTTGCCCGAAGGGAATAATATTCCTCTATGGTCGGCATATTCAGAGATAGAATTGGATCTTGTCCAATGAATGGGGTTAACACTTACGATGGAATCGCCAATGGGGTTGGTCGGATAAAATCCAGATCTAAAACTGCGCCACGACACAAAGCAATTGATTTGTGTTTGGTCTTCACAAGGTAAAAAGTTATCCGATATAGTGGTAATAGGCATGCCTAATAAATAGGCCATTTTTAAATGCTCAGACATCGTATCATCATTTAAAATAAGCTCTTTTATTAAGCGTTCGCCGTGGTTGGTACCTTGGCTATGCCCCGCAATAATGAATGGTCTGCCCTTATTCCAATGTTTCCAATAGTGTAAAAAAGCCGCTCGTACATCCGAAAATGCCAAATGATAAGCCGGATAACCGTTGCTTAAATCGGTATAAGAATCGATGTGCATTTGTCGGTAATGAGGCGCATACAAACGAGCAACACCCGCAAAAACAGAGGCTTGATTTCTCAATAAAACATCTGTTCTCTCCACATTGACAAGGGAGTCTTTTAGACTAGCGTTCCAATTATCGCCAGAATGATAAGAGGTAGGATGAATGTAAAACACATCAACAAGAGGGTTGTTGTCAAATAAGGGGTCTATATAGTTTTTGGGTAACAATTCCTTGGGTTTGTCTCTATCGGGATGAAAAGCCCAATAAAACAACGAGTCGTATTGAGGTGCTGGTGGGACTATACTAACATCAAAAGTAGTTGTAGGCGATTGCAAACGGGGTGAACACGATAGCAAAAAGAAGTAAAGAAAAAAAGATAAATACCTTAAATACATCGACCTCAAATAGTTGGCGCAAAAATAGGTTAAATATTACCTCTTTTGTTAGGTAATAGGGGTAATCTTCAAAAAAATTCAGTAATTTTGTTAGCCTTAGAACTGAAACAATGAAAAAACATTCCTACATACTTTTTATACTTTTACTTTTATGCATTTCCAATTCTTTTGCTCAGCAAAACTGGCAAGAGATGATGTACGATACCACCAAAAACTTTTACGACATTCAAGCCGCTTTTTATGAAGGGTGTGGCGATCTACCTTGTGACTCTGCCCCTATGTTCAAACAATTTAAACGATGGGAATCACACATGGAGCCACGGGTATATCCAACAGGAGTATTTGATGCAGAAACAGTCTTTAATGAATTCCTTGAAGTGTATAATGAGAACAATAATCGCCATAATCCGCCACAGATGATGGCTCCTTCAATGGCAGCGCCTGCAGCAGCAGCATCAACTACAGATTGGGAATTTGTTGGCCCTATCGATAACCCCAAAGTATACGACCATCCAAGTATCACTACAAGAAATGGAATCGGACGTGTAAATGCCATTGCATTCCATCCCACAAATACCAATATCATTTATGTAGGTTCTCCTACAGGAGGCATATGGAAAACAACAGATGGAGGAAGTACCTGGGCAGTTCATTCCGATTTTATCACCAACCTAGGCGTTTCGGATATTGCAATACAAAACTCCAACCCAAATGTTATTTGCTGGGTAACAGGAGATTACGATGGGGGAGATACTTTCTTTAGTAAAATAATGAAATCTACTAATGGGGGAACAACATGGGCTCCATTAGCAGGTGCTGGTCTTCCTACTGGAAATAATAGAGTAATATCTAGATTAGCTATAAAACCCAACAATGCCAATATTTTAATTGCCGCAACATCAAGCAGAGTGTATCTGTCAACAAATGGTGGTATTAGTTGGGGTATTGCTCACCAAAGTGGAGGATATAGAACAGCTTTAGCGGTTACTC
>JAQWJZ010000008.1 GCA_029248105.1 Flavobacteriales bacterium | reverse complement strand
GGACAGGTCCTTATGGTTTCAGCACCCCATGCGTTACCTTGAGCGCACCAACGGCATTGCAAACTTTCGATGCTATAGCTCCAATGTGTTGGAAGGAAGCTGTAGGTCAATTGACAGATAGTACGACTCTTACTATTCAAGACGCAGCTTGGAATGATGGGTCTTATGGTAATGTTTCAGGGTCTAGTTCTTCGGCATACATTAATGTCTATTCAAATAGAAAAGAATGGCTGATATCACAATCTATTGATTTGGGTAGTGGGCAAAATTATCAGTTAGAATTTGATGTGGTATTTACGGCCTATTTTGGTTCTGGACCTGCTTCAGGAGCAGATGACGATACCCTTAGTGTATTGATATCCGCCGATAATGGAGTTACGTGGAGTGCTCAAAACGTTTTGGACACCTGGGATAATTCCACAGGATTCCCTAACGATTCTGAACGCAAGGTATATGATTTATCTTCTTATTCGGGCGTGGTTAAATTTGCTTTTTATGTCAAATCGGATGTGAATATTGGTTCTGCTGACTTTAATGCCTATATTGATAATTTTAAAGTGAATACCTGTACACAGTATATTAGTGTTAGCGATACCGCTTGTATTTCTTATACTTCGCCCTACACTGGCAATGTGTATTCGCAAACAGGCATATATTCGGATACTGTTGCTCATGCTAGTTGCGATAGTATTTATACACTCGATATTACTATCAATTCGCATACATCAGCATCAATTAATGTTATCGAATGCGACACCTTTGTTTCAGTTACTGGAAATGCTTATACTCAAACAGGAGTTTATTACGATACCATTCCGAATATGTATTCTTGCGATAGTGTTGTCCAAACGAACCTATCTATATTGTATGTGGATTTATCAGTGGACCAAAGTCAGAATGTTTATTTGAGTTCTAACGAATCGGATCCTGCGGCTAGTTATCAATGGGTTAATTGCTCGGATTCATCACCAATTAGTGGAGAAACATCTATAGATTTTACCGCATCAGCATTGGGTGATTATGCTTGTCAAATTCCCATAGGAAGTTCTGTTCAAATATCGGAATGTATAAGTGTAACCTCATTGGATTCTTCTACTTCAATAGGTCAGTATACTAAATCGGACATTAAGGTTTATCCAAACCCTAATAACGGTCAGTTTACTTTGGAGTTGAGCGAAAAGCCACAAGACAAACTGCATTTATCTATCAGTAATACTCTAGGTCAATTGATTTATAGCAAAGAGCTTAATTCAAGCAATAACGCTATTAGCTTGGATGGAGTAGATAAAGGTATATACATTATGAGTTTAACGAGTCCAACACAATCGTTGAAAACACGTATTGTCATCGATTAACATTTTCTTTTCTCTAATGGAAATTTAAGGGTAGGGGCGAAAGTCCCTACCTTTTTCTATTTAGCTTTCAATGTTCGGTAGTTGTCAATAGCTACAAAGTAATCGGGGTCTTCCAAAACATTAACATCGCATATTTTATCGGCTCTTTTTATCAGTCTTATGCAGTCTTTAGAAAGGTGTCTAAGGTGAACACTTTTTCCATTTTTAATGTATTTTTCACTGAGCTTATTGATGCACTCGATAGCCGATTGATCCATAATTCGAGATTCTTTGAAGTCAATGATAATCTCTTTAGGATCTTCCGCCACATCAAACTTGCTATTGAATAACTCAATACAGCCAAAAAATAAAGGTCCATATATCTCGTAGTGTTTCACCCCGTGTTCGTCCACAAATTTACGAGCTCTAATACGCTTTGCATTTTCCCAAGAAAATACCAATGAGGAAACAATAACACCTGCCAATACAGCTATAGCTAAGTCAAACATAACGGTAAGCCCTGTTACTAATACAATGACTACAACATCGGCTAAGGGTACTTTGTTCCATACTTTCAAACTACTCCAGGCGAATGTGCCAATAACTACCATAAACATAACGCCTACTAGGGCAGCAATAGGCACCATTTCAATATAGGCCGATGCAAAAAGAATAAAGCATAATAAAGCTAAGGCAGCCACTATACCAGATAGTCTTCCTCTTCCGCCAGATTTGATATTAATAATGCTTTGTCCAATCATAGCGCAACCACCCATACCACCAAAAAAGCCGTTGATGATATTTGCACCACCTTGTGCTACACACTCTCTATTGCCATGACCTCTTGTTTCTGTCAATTCGTCAATAAGATTAAGCGTCATTAAAGATTCTATAAGTCCGATAGCCGCTAAGATGAGAGCATAAGGACTAATGAATTTTAGCGTTTCCCAATTCAATGAAATTAAAGGTACGTTAAAGGTAGGTAAACCCGCTTTTATTCCTTCGCCACCACTAGCAACGATGAACGATTTTACGGTTTCAGTTTCTATACCACCAAAAATTACAATCAGAGAAACTACTACAATGGCTGTTAAAGCGGCAGGAACTTTCTTGGTGAGCATAGGAAGAAATACCATGATAGCCATTGTTAAACCCACTAAGCCTATCATATAAGCCATATCCTGACCTTCTAACCATTGACCATTGGTCTTGAACATACCCAACTGGGATAAGAAAATTACAATTGCTAATCCATTCACAAAGCCCAGCATTACGGAGTGGGGTATCATACGTACAAATTTACCGAGTCTAAATAAGCCAGCAGCAGTTTGTATTAGACCAGCCAAAATAAGAGTAGCAAACAAATATTGTAAGCCCATTGAACTATCGCCACCTAAGGTATTGCCCTCACTTACTAAGTGAACCATTACTACGGCAAGTGCACCAGTAGCACCAGAAATCATACCGGGTCTACCACCAAAAATAGAAGTTACTAAACCCATCATGAATGCCCCGTATAATCCAACAATAGGTGAAATACCAGCCACAAAGGCAAAGGCAACGGCTTCAGGAACTAAAGCAAGTGCTACAGTTATTCCCGAAAGAATATCATCTTTAACGCTTCCGTTAGTTCGGTCAATGAATTTGAAATTTTTTAATGAAATCATCTGTTTAAATTAAGTCGGCAAAAGTAAGTTATTCAAAGAAATAGTAGCGATTTATTGAATTAAATTATCATAATAAATAATTGTACTTTCGGACTTATGATTCAAAAAGACGATAAAAGACAAATTTGGTCGTGGGCCATGTATGACTTTGCTAACTCTGCCTTTACTACTTTGGTAGTTACTTTTATATATGGTACTTACTTTACCCAATCCATAGCTGATAATGAAATATTAGGGACTCAATATTGGTCTTGGGCAATTTCAATAACAGCTATAGTGGTCGCTTTATTATCGCCTATTTTAGGAGCTATTGCCGATAATGTTGGTTCAAGAAAAGGTATTATGCTTCTAAGTACTTTGGTATGTGTGGTGGCGACAGCACTTTTATTTTTTCCGCAAGACGGTCAGGTTGTTTTTGCTCTGGGACTTTTTATTATTGCTAATATCGCTTTTGAGTTTGGCACCGTATTTTGTAATGCCTATCTGCCCGAATTGAGTTCAGAACACCGTATTGGTAAAGTGTCTGGTATGGCATGGGGTTTGGGTTATGTAGGAGGGCTATTGGCTTTAGTGGTAGCCTTGTTGTTTTTTGTGCAAACCGAACAGCCTATTTTAGGTTTTAGTACAGAAAATGGAGAAAATATTAGAGCCACCAATTTGTTGGTAGCCTTATGGTTTTTGATTTTTAGCCTACCTCTTTTCCTTTGGGTCAAAGACCATAAACACAAGAACAATAAACCTTTATCACTAGCAATTAAAAATTCTTTTGATGGGTTGAAAAATACCCTAAATTCTATTTCTTCATATCGCAACATATTTCATTTTCTTTTGGCTCGTTTAGTTTATAACGATGCACTAATAACCATATTTGCTTTTGGTGGTATATATGCAGCAACGACTATTGGGTTCTCTTTTGAGGAGATAATAATTTTAGGTATTGTGCTTAACGTAATGGCAGGAATTGGGGCTTATGCTTTTGGCTATCTGGACGATGGCAAGGGAAGCCAAAAAGTAATATTGTGGAGTATAGTTTTTCTTATGATAGCTTGTCTAATAGCCTTTTCAGCTCCTGAATTACCCGGTCTGTTTCAGTTTATTTTTGGAGGCAATGCCATACCAGATTGGTTCAATTCCAAAAATTTGTTTTGGATAGCTGCTATCCTTATAGGCTTGTTCTCGGGACCAAACCAATCGGCAAGTAGAAGCTATATGGCACGGATAACACCTGAAGAAAAAAGAAATGAATTTTTTGGCTTTTATGCCTTTTCAGGAAAAATGACTGCTTTTTTAGGGCCATTTTTATTCGGATTAGCAACAGCCTATTTTGAAACACAACAAGCTGGACTCATAGTTATTTTTGTCTTATTTTTTGTAGGATACAAATTGACAAAAAGACTATAAAAAGGACTAAATTACTATCTTTGCTCTATGCGACTAATCTTGATTTGTTTACTTTTTAGTACTCCGCTTATTGCTCAACAATACTACTGCAATAACGGATCGGTTAGTTTCTTTTCTGAAGCACCCATAGAAAATATTGAGGCTGTCAATAATGAGGTATCGGCGATTGTTGATAGTCAGACAGGAGGCTTTGCTTTTCGTCTGAAAATTGAAGATTTTACCTTCCCTATCTCCCTAATGCAAGAGCATATTAATGAAAGTTATCTGGAGAGTGAAAAATACCCCTTATCAACTTTCACTGGTTCAATAGCTGGTTTTTCAGAATTGGATTTGAGTAAACAACACAACCTTAAGGTTAAAGGAGAGCTTACTATACACGGCATAAGCAAAAACACAGAGATGATTGCTAACGCACAACTCAAAAACGGGAACTTACACATTTCATCTACTTTCGATGTTGTTTTAGATAATTACGATGTAGATATTCCCAAAATTATGATGTATAAAATTGCAGAAGTCATCCAAGTGGTGGTTGATATGAAACTTCAAAACAAAAATGATGAATAAACTATTTTTGCTAGCTCTGCTCTTTTCTTTTCAATTCAGTTTTTCTCAAGATCTGCTGAGTATGCTAGAAGCAGATGATAATGAAAGAAAAATAACGACCTCAATTTTTAAAGATAATAGAATTGTCAATGCTCAGTCTTCCAAACAAACCGCCAAAGGGGAATTCAAGTTCTTAATACAACACCGTTTTGGTACACTTAATTCAGGTTTTTATAACTTATGGGGCTTAGATAATTCTCAAGTGCGTATGGCATTGGATTATGGTTTAACAGAACGCATTAGCCTAAGTGGTGGTCGTAGTTCTACCAACAAACAATTTGATGCTTCCGTAAAGTGGAATATATTGCGACAAAGTAATTCTTTCCCTTTTGTCTTGTCAGCCTATTCATCTGTGTTTTTGATTCATCCATCGGAGAGTAAAAGGGAAGAAGCCAATTTCGATTTGCTCAATCAGATAACCTTCAGTAATCAGTTTATTATTGCTAGGAAGTTCTCCTCTAATTTTTCTGCTGTAATCTTACCGACACATATGCACCTCAATTCTTACGAGGCTGGTACATCTGCTGATCCTTTGTTCATAGGACTGGGAGGGCGTTATAAAGTCAGCAAAAAGATTTCTGTTAATGGTGAGTATTTTAATGCTCTTAGCGAGATGAAAGAAAATCATGTAAATATGTTGTCTTTAGGAGTGGATATAGAAACTGGTGGGCACGTTTTTTCTTTACACCTTAGTAATTCTAGAGGAATGAACGAACATGCCTTTTTAATAGAAACCCAAGGAGAATGGCTAGAAGGAGATATCTATTTTGGCTTTAATATATCAAGAGTATTTTAATGGCAGAGCAATCACAAACGTTTGACATCGCAATAGTAGGAGGTGGAATAGTAGGCCTTTCATGTGCTTATAAACTGCAACAAGAATACCCTCATCTCAATATAGTGGTCTTTGAAAAAGAAGATACTTTAGCTGCCCATCAAACAGGTAGAAATTCAGGTGTTATCCATTCGGGTTTGTATTACCGTCCGGGGTCTTTTAGAGCCAAAAACTGTGTAAATGGAAGAAAGCAATTAGTTGACTTTGCTAAAAATCACCATATCAAGCACGATGTTTGTGGTAAAGTCGTTGTTGCTGTTTCACAAGACGAGCTAGAGCGTTTAGATAAAATTTGTGAAACAGGCAAAGCCAATGGCCTCGAGGGTATAGAAAAAATAGATGCCAATCGCTTAAAAGAAATTGAACCTCATGTGGAAGGCTTGGCGGCTTTATGGGTTCCAGAGTCTGGTATTATCGACTTTGTTGGAGTTACTAATAAATTGGCTGAACTGATAAAAGAAATTAATCCCAACAGTAGAATATTATATTCTTGTGAGGTGAAATCTTTTAGCAAGGGTGGAATCATCAATACGTCAAAGGGTCAGTTTAAAGCGAGTAAAAAAATACTTTGTGGGGGGTTACATTCTGATAGATTAGCTAAAAAAGATAAGATTGAGTCAGACGTTCGAATAGTAGGCTTCAGAGGCGATTATTATGACTTGAGTGAGAAAGGCAAATCAAAAGTCAATAATTTAATATACCCCGTCCCTAATCCTGAATTCCCCTTCTTAGGGGTTCACTTTACTCGTATGGTTGATGGTAGTATAGAGTGTGGTCCAAATGCCGTATTTACATTTAAGCGTGAAGGCTACGGCAAAACGGACTTTAACCTCAAGGATACACTTGAGGCTTTAATGTACCAAGGGACATGGAAATTATTCTTCAAACACTGGCGTTTTGGATTAAATGAGTACAAAAGAGCATTTTCTAAGCGATTATTTTTGAAAGAATTAAATAGATTGATACCTTCGTTGAAAATGGAGGATATCGTGGTTGGACGAAGTGGAGTCAGAGCAATGGCACTCGGCAGAGATGGCGAGGTGTTCGACGACTTTAAAATAGAATGCAAAGACGACAGTATCCACGTTTTGAATGCGCCATCTCCAGCAGCAACAGCTTGCTTGGCAATAGGCGATGAAGTGTTAACAGTAGTAAAGAAAAATTTTAGTTTACCTTAGCATATTATGTTGAAATTATTTGGCTTTAGCAAAAAAGAGAAAGTTAACGTAAAGGATTTGGCCTCAGTGTATTCTAGGACTCTTTTTGAGGTTATTGATTTAGGTTTTTCGGAAATCATTGAATTTGTCAATGACAACAGAAAATTTGAGGAATCTCCAAATTTAAAGATGGACGATGCCAATTGGTTTTTGATGATTGTCTTTGCAGCTAATAACCATTGTCTGCCAAACTTTTTTGATGATCATATAGTAAACCGTTTGCACCATGCTAGTTTGAATGAGCTTATCAAGTTTATGGATTTAGAGGAAGACCTTGTTAGAGATATGTTTATCGACTACGAAAACTTTTTTAAGGAACAATACAGCGAAGATATTACCATTGAAAAAGCCATGGCGAAAAGTATTTTTGTAAAATATAATTTGAACGAATATCAAGGCGACTTATTGAAAAATCAAAACGAGCCGAATCCTGTTTTTCTTCAAGAATTGACCGATTTAATGAGCAATTTCATTTGGAATTGGTCAGATTATCTCGGGAAATATAAACTGATTGAGGATTAAAGTTTTTCTATACCCGTATAGTTGAAAGGGGTAATGCTTTTCAAGTACTCTTTCAATTCATCACTTACTTTTAAAGTATCAATAAAGTTAATCAGTGTAGGTTGTTCTATCAATCCGTTAGTTCTGGTCAATGCCTTTAGAGCCTCATATGGTTTGGGATAACCTTCTTTTCTCAGAATGGTTTGAATAGCTTCTGCTACTACTGCCCAATTGTCGTCTAAGTCTGCACGAATAGCCTCTTCATTAAGAATCAATTTATTCAACCCTTTTAATATGGATTTAAAGCCTAAAATAGAGTGAGCCATAGGTACGCCTACATTTCTCAAAACAGTGGAGTCTGTTAAATCCCTTTGAAGTCTAGAGATAGGCAGTTTAGCAGATAGGTGTTCGAAAATAGCATTTGCTATACCTAGATTACCTTCGGCATTTTCAAAATCTATGGGGTTTACTTTGTGGGGCATAGCAGATGAACCTACTTCGCCTTCTTTAATTTTTTGCTTGAAGTAATTCATCGATATATAAGTCCATATATCACGACTTAAATCAATGAGGATAGTATTTATTCGTTTGAAATTATCAAAAAGAGCTGCTAAGTTATCATAGTGTTCAATTTGAGTAGTGACTTGTGATCGGTCTAAGCCTAGCGTATCCTCAACAAAGTCGTTAGAAAAAGCTACCCAATCTACTTCTGGATAGGCAATGTGGTGAGCGTTGAAATTACCTGTTGCTCCACCAAACTTAGCGGAGAATGGAACCATATTTAATAAACCCATCTGACGTTCTAGTCGTTCAATAAATACCATCACTTCCTTACCTAAAAGAGTAGGAGATGCCGCCTGACCATGTGTCCTTGCCAGCAGGGGTATGTTAGCCCATTCATCTTTTAACTCGATTAGCTTTTCGACTAACTCCAGATAACTGGGAAGAAATATATCCTCTACTGATTCCTTTATAAGCAGTGGTGTCGCTGTATTGTTAATGTCTTGTGAGGTTAGCGCAAAGTGTATAAATTCTTTGTACTCACTGATATTTAGTTTATCAAATTGCTCTTTCAGAAAATATTCTACCGCTTTAACATCGTGGTTAGTAATAGCTTCAATATCTTTTATTTTTTGGGCATCTTCATCGTTGAAATTGAGGTAAACCTTCCTCAATGAGCCAAATAAATCAGTATTAAATTTTTCTAATTGAGGCAATGGTAATTCACAAAGAGCAATAAAATATTCTACTTCTACTTGTAGTCTGTATTTAATGAGTGCAGACTCAGAGTAGTATGCACTAAGTTCTTTAGTTTTTGAATGGTAACGACCATCTATTGGTGAGATTGCATTTAGAGCGGATAACGACATTTTGAAAAGCTTAATTTCTATTTTGCGAATTTACATCTTTTAGATGTTATTGTAAAAAAAAGCAGCTCACATTTGTGAGCTGCTAAAAATACCTGTTGTTTAGACAGTTATTGTTTTATCAACTGATGTGTTGATACTTCGTTATTCATTTGAATTTTAACAGTATAGATACCCGCTTGTAATGAGCTAATATTCATAGGGATAATTTGTTTGCCCTTAAGAGTACCGTAATTAAATTCACTAACTATTTGTCCAGTTATAGAATATACGCTAACGCTTACATTCTGAGAAGAAGCATTCAGTTCGATAGAGAAATTATCTCTTGCTGGGTTTGGCATTAGCTGTACATCTATTGCATTCCAAAATTCGATGTCTGAAACACAGTCTGCCTCGCAGTCCGCTAGAGAGCTGAATTCACCCTCTCCAGTTCCAGGATCAATACAGCCTGTAGGTTCACAGGACCAAGTTGGGGTAACAGTAGTATTCCCTGTTATCTCAATAACTTTAGAATGTAATACTTGCTTAGTATCTTGATCAACAACGAATACCACGACTACGCAATTACCCAAATCTTCCCATATTCTGAATGAGTTTTGAGTGACATTACCCACCGCTACTGTAACATTTTCTGAAAGGGTAGAAGTATTACCACTGCTTAGGTCAGCACTTGTACCGTCTGCCGATGGTAACATTTTTCGCATGACCTGAAAAAATTCAGTTTCGCCATTAGTTCCTGCAGTATTGTTGTATTCATCTTCAACAATAGCGACATGAATAGTTGAGTTTGGATAATCGAAATGAGATTTAACAGTTACATCAACTGCTAAATCTGTACCATCTGTAGCAACAGCTGTTCCTGTAATCTCAAGGAAGCATGGCATGTTTCTATGTTGGTCTATTTCTGCTTGTGAGGAAGATGTAGATTTCCCATCAATATGTGCTGACGGTACACCTGATACTTCATAATACTGTACTCGTGTACCAACATCTGAATTAAAAGCTTGATCACCTGATCCAGGCCAATTCACTTGGTATTTGATACACGTAACTTTGGCTTGGTCAATAACATTAACATCATTAGCATCTAGTAGGTTTTGAAAGCCAGGATTAAAAGAAGCGCACGGCCCACAGGTGTTACTTGTGAAATGCTCAAAAAGAGGTGTTTTCTGAGTTACAAATTCTACGGCAAAAACTGTAGCGTTCATACTATTGTTAGTGTCATCAACATCAGCACTAGCATTAACGTTTTCAATGCTAACGGTTAGGTTTGCTGTATCAGCATCAGTAAATGATAATTGATCAGGATGAGTGAAATTGTAAGTGTCTAATGTTTCCAATGATAGGCCAGAGACATTATCGGTATAGGTGTTGGTGCCGTCTGTCCAAACGATATCCATAGAGTTAATTGTTTCAGCTCCATAGTTTAATACTGTCCCCATAATATCAACATCTGCAGGAAACTGCACATATGTCGGTAGATCTAAGCTTGAAAGAATAGCGTTGATTCCTACAGGGTTAAATGGTTCATGAGATACAGACACATCATCTAAATAGTATTGGTTACCACTAAGTGGGTATAGATTGAGAGAAGCCACTTGATTTATAGTGTTTTCAAAAGTTCCTATAAACTGATTGTCTATCATCACTTCCCATTGATTTAGGGTTAGGTTAATATTCATTTCAATATTGAACCAAGTGTCAAAAGGATAGGTGCTTTCTAAAAATACGGTTTCGCCACCACCAGTTGAAAATTGTATAGTACCATCATTATTCAAAAAACAGTCCATTGCCCATGTTTCCCCAATTTCGGTATCTGCTTGAAAATTGAAGTAGCCACCCATATTATTATTGACATAAAAGTTAGATGTAAAGTTGAAGTCACCTTCATCGAATAATTCTCCAAATTCAAGAACGATATCTTCAGGTCCTCCGCCTGTTGCGGCTGAAGAAGATAGATATAAAGAGTTTGAGCCACTGAAAGCGTTGGCATCTGTTACTTGTACATCTTCTGTGCCTGCTGCAGGCCAAACCACCCAAACGGTGTCAGTTTCTCCAATGAAGTCGCCTACATTGTAGCTTTCAAAATCATCGGTAAAGTTGAATTGTGCATTTGCTGTGAAAAATGAAAGTAAACTAAAAATAAATAGAACTTTTTTCATAAAATATATTTTTTGTGAATTTTAAATCTCTACAATTTTAGCAAATTTATACTAGATAACCCTTCTTTTCATTAATTTTTCCAATAGTAAATTCGTATTTTTGTACCATGACTAGTTTACTAATCATCATATGTGCAATTCTTTTAGTTGTGGGCTTGTTAGGCTGTTTTATCCCTATAATTCCCGGCCCACCACTTTCATACATAGCTTTACTTATACTGTCAGCTTTTACCGACTACCAATGTTCTGATGAATTTTTATGGCAATGGGCTGGTATTGTCGTTGTTGTTACTATTGCTGATTTCTGGTTGCAGATTTATGGTGTTAAAAAATTTGGTGGCACAAAGAAAGCCGTTAATGGCACTATGATAGGCTTGTTGCTAGGTATCATTACTCCAATACCATTTGGCTTTGTTGTTGGTCCTTTTGTGGGGGCTTTAGTAGGCGCTTATATTGATGAAAAGGACGATTTTATAAAGGTCATTAAAATTGCATCTGGGGCACTAATCGGTTTTATTGGCGGATTGGTACTGAAGTTAGTGGTCTGCATTTACCTTATTCGAGAATTTTATTTAACTATACAACCTCATTTTGAAAGTCTGTTCAGTTTCGTATTTAAATAGCATACCCTTTGTTTTTGGATTAGAAAACAGTGAGATAGGGGTTGATTTATCTTTGGATATTCCTTCTAGATGTGCTGAAAAACTACAGCAAGACGAGGTAGATTTAGCTTTAGTGCCAGTTGCTATTATTCCTACTTTAGAAAACCCTAGCGTTGTTAGTCCCTTCTGTATTTCTTCTGACGGGGCCGTTCAGACCGTCTGTCTATTCAGTGAGGTGCCCCTAGACCAAATAGATACTATTTTATTGGATTATCATTCTAGAACCTCTAATGCATTAGTTCAATTGCTATGCAAACATTTCTGGAAGATACAAGCCCATTTCATAGATTCTACTTCAGATTTTGAAAAGGATATTAAAGGAACTACGGCAGGAGTTATTATCGGTGATAGAGCTTACGATTATAGAAATAGATTCTCTCACATTTACGATTTGTCCGAAGAATGGAAAACATTTACAGGCTTGCCTTTTGTTTTTGCGTGTTGGGTAAGCAATAAGCCTATGGCTAGTTCGTTCGAAAAACTATTTTCAGAAGCGCTTAAATTTGGCATTTCTAATATGGAGTTAGCCTTATCCGAAAAGTCGGATTCTTTTGACACTCAAATTGATAAAATGAATTATCTCACCGAAGTTATCAGTTACGATTTGACTGAAGAGAAAAGAAAATCGATGAAGATGTTTTTAGATTTTATCTCCTAGTTTATTTTCTTTTATTGGCTGCTTCCTGTTGTTTTTTAGCCATGTCTTCCAATCGTTTTTGGAATTTAGATTTCTTAACAGGTTTTTTCTTATTGCTTTCAATCTGAGCTAAAATAGCTGTTTCGTCAATGAAGTATTTTCTCATTACGAATTGCTGTCCGAAAGTAACCATATTAGCCAAGAAGTAGTAATAGCTCAATCCAGAGGCATAGTTGTTAAAGAAGCCTAAGAACATAATTGGCATGAGGTACATCATCCATTTCATTTGTGCCATTTGTGGCCCACTCATTTGGCTATTCATTCTAGTGTATAGCAGTGTAGATATAGTCATCAGTAGTGTAAACAAACTGACGTGATCGCCATAGAATGGAATCTCGAATGGCAAATCTAATACGGAATCATAAGTGGATAAGTCCGTAGCCCATAGAAAAGACTTTTGACGAAGTTCAATACTTGCTGGAAAGAAACGGAATAGGGCGAAAAGTATAGGCATCTGCAAAAGCATAGGTACACAACCACCCAGAGGATTTACTCCAGCTTTTTTATAAAGAGCCATAGTCGCTTGTTGTGCTTTCATAGGGTCTTTGTCCTTGTGTTTTTCATTGATTTTATCAATTTCAGGCTTCAAGACCTTCATTTTCGCTTGCGACTTGTATGCCTTTAAAGTAAAGGGTGCTAAGGCCATCTTAATTATGAATGTCATTATTAAAATGATAATTCCGTAGTTGGTAATACTGTTGTCTAACCAATTGAAAATAGGAATTACAGCGTACTTATTTACCCATCTGAAAATCCCCCACCCTAGAGGTATCATTCTTTCCAAATCCATATTGTATGAAGAAAGAGTTTCATAATGGTTAGGTCCAAAATAGAATTGTAAAGGAATACTTTCTTTTGAATTGTGGTTGTAAGCGAGTGAGGCTTCAACTTCTAAGTTTTTGACAAATTGCGTTGAACCTTCTTTAGTAGTTGTTTTTACTGATATTGGTTTCTCAAAGCCGTCATTGCTGATAAGCACAGAGCTAAAAAACTGGTGCTTTAATCCTATCCATTGAGCTTTGCCACTTAGACTTTCTTCATCGTCTTTTGTTTCAGAAAGGTAGTCTACTTCATCGTTGAGGTACTTAAAGTAAACAGTAGAATACATTCTTTCATTTTCAATACTCTTTTCAGTACTAGGTAAATTAACAGACCATTTCAATTCTAAATCATTACGATTAGACGGGATGATATCGTCCAAATCAACGGTGTTGACTTTAAAGTCCATCATGTAATCGCCAGCATTAAGCTGATATACATACTCCAGATAGCCGCCATTAGAAGCCATCATCCTCATGGCTACAGAATTTTCAGTCTTGTCAATCGATTGAAAATATAAATCTTGAGTATTAATAATTCTATTGCCTTCTGAAAAGAAGGTAATATTAAATGCTGAAGAATCCCTGTCTACAAGGTTTAGCGGTAGCGAATCTGTAGTTTGGTAGTCTTTCAAAATAGCAGATACTATTCTACCCCCTTTTGGTGAAATAGAAAGTTTGATTAAATCGTTTTCAATAACAACGTCTTCATCGCTACCTGTCGCCGATGGTGCGAAAACGCCAAATGCTCTTTGGTACGATTCGTTTTGTGCTGTAGTGTCAGAAAATACTATGTTTTCTGTTTCTTCTTGTACTATTTCTTCTTCTACAACAACGGTTGTAGTTTCTTTTTCTGGAGTTTCTACTTCTACTACTGGTGGAAATAGGGCGTTGTAGCCAACTACTATTAATACAATTAAAATGACGCCTGTTATGGAATTTTTGTCCATGGGGTTAGTTTTGTTTTGAATAGGTTATTGCTGCATTGATAAAGCCTACAAATAAAGGTTGAGGGTTAGCAACTGTACTTTTATACTCTGGATGAAATTGAACACCAACAAACCAAGGGTGTTTAGCAATTTCTATAATTTCAACTAGATTAGATTCGGGATTGATTCCTGTTGTTTTCATTCCTGCCGCTTCCAGTTTTGTTTTATAATCGTTATTGAATTCATAACGGTGTCTGTGTCTTTCTTTTATATCTGCTTTGTTGTAGCATTCAAAGGCTTTTGAATGTTCGTCTAGCTTACAAGGATATGAACCCAATCGCATGGTGCCCCCTTTGTCGGTGACCTTTTTTTGATGTTCCATCAAATCAATAACAGGGTTCGATGATATGGGATTTATTTCTGTGGTGTGAGCATCTGCCAAGTTCAGAACATTCCTAGCATATTCAACAACTGCGCATTGCATCCCTAGACATATGCCAAAAAAGGGCACGTTTTCAGTTCTAGCGTATTTAACGGCTTCTATTTTACCTTCAATTCCTCTATCACCAAATCCTGGGGCAACTAATATGCCGTGATAAGGACTTAATTTTTTGTGGGCATTTGAGGCAGTAATATCTTCAGATTGTAGCCATGAAACTTTAACCTTAGACTGATTGGCTGCACCACTATGAATAAATGATTCAGCGATAGATTTGTAGGCATCTTGAAGTTCTACATATTTCCCAACTACTGCAATTTGCACTTCTGTCTTGGGGTTTTTAAGTCGTTCTAAAAACTCATTCCATATAGGTAAAGAGATATTGGTTTCGTCTTTTAGGCCGAGTTTTCTCAACACTACCTTGTCGAGTTTTTCGGATTGCATTAATAATGGAACGTGGTATATACTTTCAGCATCCATAGACTCTATAACGGCATCTCTTTCTACGTTACAGAATTGAGCTATTTTCCTTCTTATTTCAGAGTTTAGGTTGTGCTCGGTACGGCATACTAAAATGTCAGGTTGAAGACCTAATTCTCTCAACTTTTTTACCGAGTTTTGAGTGGGTTTAGTCTTTAATTCACCTGCTGCTGATAGGTAAGGTACCAAGGTCAAATGAATGTTTATGGCGTTGGATTCCATTTCCCATCTCAGTTGACGAACAGCTTCTATAAATGGTAAGGATTCGATATCACCTACAGTACCACCAATTTCGGTGATGACAATATCGAATTGTCCTGTTTCGCCTAAAATCTGAATGTGTTCTTTTATTTCATTAGTGATGTGAGGTATGACTTGTACGGTCTTGCCGAGATAATCGCCACGTCTTTCTTTGTCAATGACAGACTGGTAAATCCTTCCAGTTGTTACATTATTAGCTTGAGATGTTGTGGACGATAAAAAACGCTAATAATGCCCTAAGTCCAAATCTGTTTCTGCACCATCATCGGTTACAAAACACTCACCATGCTCGTAAGGATTCATCGTCCCTGGATCAACATTAATGTAGGGGTCTAACTTTTGAATGGTAACCGAATAGCCCCTAGCCTCTAGCAGTTTTCCTAGAGAAGCGGACACAATTCCTTTTCCGAGTGAAGAGGTAACTCCCCCTGTAACAAAAATATACTTAGTTGGGGAGGATTTGCTCATCTTAAAATGGTGTATTTGGTCTAAATTGGTTTGCTTGCGAAATTAAAAGAAAATCTAAGATGAAAATAGATTTTTTTTAAAAACTTAAACTCATTCCTGCACTAGGCATAAACGGCAATTGATTAACTCTTTTGTATTCTATTCTATTAAAGTAAAATATATTTTCTCTATTGTAAACATTAGTCACACCAACATTCCATTCAAAAGTGGAATGTTTACTTAATTTTTGTTCTTTTTTGAGAGCAATATCCAATCGATGATACCAAGGCAGTCGCCCTTCGTTCAGACCAGCATATATTATTCCTAGCTCACCACTTTCTGAGGTGTAATTGGTGTTGATACCGTCAGAAAAGTCCATAGATGGGTAGAAGCCTTGTGTTTGTGTGAAAGGAAAGCCTGAGCCAATATTCCATCTAGCATCAAAGCTCCAATTTTTTTGAACCCCGAATTTGTAGGTGCTTACTAAGTTCACGTTATGCCTCCTGTCGAAGTGTGGATTGTATTCGATGTCTTCACCAGATCTTGTAATGTGTCCAAGGGAATAAACTAGCCAAAAGTAAAATTTAGGATCGTTATATTTCAAAACCAAATCAACACCTTTTGCTAGACCTTCTTCAACGATAAAATCAGGATCGGAAAGTGTTAGTTTATCTTTATTGATATTGGTTAGTTGGGTAAAGTCTTTCACATAGCCTTCAAGATTGAAATCAATTTTTGAAGAAATATCATACTCCAAACCTAAAATCAAGTGATTTGCCATTTGCAATCCATTAACGACTTCTTCGCCTTTAAATTCATCAGGTAAGTTGTCGGGAGCGGATAAAAATCCATAAAATAAGTTGACCACATCTTGGTCGGAGTTTGTGCTGACTAAGTTTTGAGAATATTTTCCTGCGGCAAGCTTGAAACGTAAATTATCTGTTGCTAAAAATTTAGCTCCTAGTCTGGGCTCAAAGGTAGCTGCTATGGAGTTGTATTTGTAAATTCTTATTCCGGGATCGAGAATTAATTTATTGGTTTTAATCTTATATCTGATAAAACCAGATAATTCGGTTGAATTTTCTTTTTGTTCTGTAAGTAAGCCTGTTGCATTGGTGAAGTCAAAGTCGGTTTGATAGCCTAACACTTCAAGTCCGTACTGCAATTCATTATCAGCGTTGAAAGTGGTGAAGTTAAGTCCTAAGTTAAAGCCGTTGATACCGCTTTGTCTTGGATTTACGATGGCTTCTTCTAACCTTATAAGATAGGAAGAGTAGGCAAAAGCACCTTCTATAATAGTCGAATTTCCAGACGGCACTAGAATGAAATTACTTCCTATACCTCCAGATTTCCAACCCAAATTAGAAACGTCTTTGTAGCTGACCTTATCTCGGTAGTTGTAACCAAATAAGCTCCACTTGCTACCATTGCTACTATTGACAGATATTTTACCATAAAGGTCGGTGTAGCTGTAAGGAAGCCCAGCTGTATCAATATAGGTGTAAAGTAGCTTAGAGCTTTTGTCCAAGTAGGACGTTTTGGCTGACATTATAAATGACGAGTTCCCCCCTTTTTTGAAGAATGGACCTTCTAGCATTAGTTTACTACCAAAGGTATTTGTAGAAACCTTTCCAGCTAACCTATTTTTGTTTCCGTCTTTTGTAGTAATATCCATTATTGAGGATATACGTCCACCATATTGTGCGCCAAACCCCCCTGTATAGATATCGGCATTCCTCATTAAATCGGTGTCAAATACAGAAAATAGACCAATAGAGTGAAAGGGGTTGTAGACAATCATACCATCGAGAAGTACTTTGTTTTGGATGGGCGAGCCCCCTCGAATATAGAGTTGACCACCTTGATCTCCAGTAAATACGACACCGGGTAGCACTTGCAGATATTGAGCCAAGTCAGGCTCTCCACCAATTGCTGGAATTATTTTTATATCCTTTGGGGTGATTTTAGTTACGGAAACTTTCACTTCTGTTTTCATCTCTTGCCTATCGGCAGATACGGTCACTGTTTCTATCTGAACAGATGAGGGTGATATTTCAAGCTTTTGATTGAGTATTTGTTTGTCTTTCAAGACAATTTCTTGTCTTAGGGTATCGTAGCCAACATAGGTAACAAACAAAGTATGCTTTCCTACTGGCACATTGGTAATGTTAAAAAAACCGTTAACGTCTGTTGAAGCACCAATAGATTTGCCTTCAATAATAACGTTACAAAACATAATAGCCTCTCCGTTTTCTTTGTCGTAAACAAAGCCTCTGACACTTCCTTTTTGGGCAAAAAGAGTGAGTTGAGAGAGAAAAATAAAGATAAAAGTTAATTTTGTTTTCATCGGATAAATTGAGGGGCAAAGGTATTGTTTTTAATGCAGAATTTTAAACAAAAATTCTTTTAGTAATTCACCATCACTAATGGAATGATTATCAACACCTTTTGACTTCATGTCGTAGGTTCTGCACAAGGAAATGATATCCATACATTTTCTTTTGGAGTAGTATTTAGCTGCTGTTTGATAGTCTTTAATAAAAAAAGGATTGACCTTTAAAACTCTAGCTGCATTTTTACTGGACTTATCTTGTAGGGTGTGGTACAATAATATTTTTTGAAAGAAATTGAATATTACGCCAACAGTGACAACTAAGGGATTGTCTTTATTGTTTTGTGCAAAATAGGAAGCAATTCGATTGCATTTTAAAATATCTTTTTTGCCTAAAGCATTGGTCAATTCAAAGTTGTTGTAATCTTTACTAATACCAATATTTCTTTCTATGCTTTCAACAGTGATTTCGCTGTTAGGTGGAGATATTATCATGAGTTTGTCTAGCTCGTTGCTCACTTTACTCAAATCATTCCCTAAATATTCTGCGAGTAAGTGTGACGCCTTAGGGTTTAAGGTATATTTTTTGTTGGTCACATAGTTCTCAATCCATGCGGGTACTTGGTTGTCGTAAAGTTTCTTGCTTTCAAAAAGAACCGCTTTTTTTGACAAAGATTTATAGATGCTTTTGCGTTTGTCTAAAGATTTATACTTGTGGCATATCAAGAGGATTGTCGATTCTTGGGGGTTGTTTAGATAACTTTCTAATTGCTCGATTTTTTTGAGCTGTTGAGCTTCTTTGACAATGACCACCATGCGTTCGCCCATGAATGGAAATTGTTTGGCTGTAGATACTACGGTCTGAACGTCAACATCTTTTCCGTACAGTACGTTTTGGTTGAATTCTTTCTCTGTTTCGCTGAGTACGTTTTGGCTTATATAATCGCAGATTAAATCGATATAATAGCTCTCTTCACCCATTAAAAAATAGATGGGCTGATATTTTTTTGCTTTTAAGTCCGAGAGGATTGCTTCAAAATTCATTTCTTTGTGCTATTCTATGCTATTTGATTTAAACCTGCCAAAATACGACTTCAAACTTAAATTGATTGAAGGTTCCAAATATATTTTTGATGAAGTTAGAAAAAAATACATCAAGCTAACGCCTGAGGAATGGGTACGTCAAAACCTAATTCAGTATTTGTGTCATCAGAAAAATTACCCCTTATCGCTAATGGTTGTTGAATATGCTTTGAAATACAATGGGATGAACAAACGAGCCGATATTCTTTGTTTTGATAAAGAAGGCAAACCCTTACTTATTGTTGAATGCAAAGCCTCTTCTGTTAAGATTAGTCAAAAGGTTTTTGAGCAGATAGCGCGTTATAATTTTGATTTGAAAGTACCTCTATTAATGGTTTCCAATGGCTTGGAGCATTATTGTTGCCGCATGAATTATGAAAAACACGCTTTCGACTTTTTGAAAGAAATCCCTGAATTTCAACAAAAGGATTAACGCTTACAGTGCTAACACTAAAAAATTGTAGATTTGCGTCCCTAATTTTAATACTATGAACTTAGAAGGAATTTTATCTATATCTGGAAAGCCCGGTCTTTTTAAAATGGTTAGTCAAGCACAAAATACCATTGTTGTAGAGTCTTTGACAGATAAAAAGAGAATGCCACTTTATGCATCTCATCAGGTGAGTGCTTTGGAAGATATAGGCATTTATACGTATTCGGATACGGTGCCACTCAGTGAAATTTTTGACGCTATTGCAGCCAAAGAAAATGGAGGACCTTGTCTAAATCACAAATCACCAAAAGACGAAATGTTTGCTTGGATGAGAGCTGTTTTGCCGGAGTTTGATGAAGATCAAGTGTATCATTCTGATATTAAAAAATTAGCCCAGTGGTACAATGTTTTGCAAGAACAAGGATTGATAGAAGTACCCAAGAAAAAAGCGCCTAAAAAAGAAGTTAAAGAAGAAAAATAATACCACATGAAAAGTATCGCTCCAAACATCCCTAGCCGTCCAAAAAGACAATTTATAGATGAGAACCTATTGGTTGATAGTTGGGAAAAGATAGAGGTTTATTTTAAGTCCTTGTTAGATAGAGAAATTAACTCTGTTGAGGAATTAGAACAATGGATGCTGAACAGAAGTGAGTTGGAGTCCGTTTTGGAAGAAGAACAAGCTTGGCGATATATTAAGATGAATATTGACACCACCGATGAAAAATTGGCCAAAGATTTTGCTTTTTGGATTCAAGAGATTTCGCCTAAGGTTGCGCCATTTTCTCATCAGTTAAATGTTAAACTTAATTCCAGTCCATTTCTAAACGATCTAGACCAAGAAAAATACCGCATCTATCTTCGAGGTTTGCAAAAAGCCATAGAAATATTTAGGGATGAAAATATTCCGTTGATGGTAGAAATGGAAACTAAGCAACAAGAATATGGGGCTATAGCGGCAAAAATGTCCGTTGAAATAGACGGCGAAAAAATGACTATGCAGAAGGCAGCTCAGTTTTTGAAAGACACCAATAGAGAGAAGAGGGAAGAGGTCTTTAATATTATCAATGACAGAAGACTGCAAGATGTAGATGCTTTAGATAAATTATACGATGATTTGATAGCCTTGCGTCAGCAGATTGCTAAAAATGCAGGTTTCGATAATTACAGAGATTACAAATTTGCGGCTATGGGTCGTTTCGATTACACCCCACAAGATTGTTATGCTTTTCACGATTCTATAGCTAAAGAGATTGTACCTATAATAGAGGGTTTTGACAAAGACAGAATGCAGAAGATGGACTTAAGCGACTATAAGCCTTGGGACAGTTCGGTAGATGCTAGTGGCAAATCACCCCTTAAACCCTTTGAGGACGGTCAAGATTTGATAGATAAATCTATACGCTGTTTTGAGCGTTTACGTCCATATTATGGTGAGTGTTTGAGTACTATGAAAGCCATGAAGCATTTAGACTTAGAGTCTAAAGCAGGTAAAGCGCCAGGCGGATTCAATTACCCTCTATATGAAATAGGAGTTCCTTTTATTTATATGAATGCCGTAGGCTCGCAAAGGGATTTGGTGACTATGGTACATGAGGGCGGTCATGCTATTCATTCTTTTTTGAGTAGAGATTTGGATTTAGCCGATTTCAAAAGTGTGCCATCAGAAGTTGCTGAGTTAGCATCCATGTCCATGGAGTTAATCAGTATGGATACTTGGGACGAGTTCTATGACGATGAAGAAGAACTCAACAGAGCTAAGAAAGAACAAATGCAAAAAGTCTTAGACGGTTTGCCTTGGATAGCTGCTATTGACAGATTCCAACAATGGATATACACCACTCCGCATACGGCCGACCAAAGACGCGCAGAATGGGCTAATATCATGTCAGCCTTAAGCAGTTCGGTAGTCAATTGGGAAGGGCACGAGGTGGCACACCTTAATATTTGGCAACGTCAATTGCACTTGTACGAAGTGCCATTTTACTACATTGAATATGGAATGGCTCAGTTAGGTGCTATTGCTATGTGGAGAAGTTACAAGCAGTTAGGACAAGTAGCATTAGATAATTACGATGCGGCATTGAAGTTAGGCTATACCAAATCAATTGGCGAACTCTATCAGACAGCAGGTATAGAATTTAACTTTTCGCAAGAATACGTTAAGGAATTAGCCGACTTTATAAAGGGTGAGTTGGCAAAAATGGATGCTTAATCCTATTATTTAGTATTTATTTTTTTCTGTAAACTTCTCCAACTACCGCCATTATAGACTTCGGTAAAACCGTTCATTTTGAGAATGTTTTTTGCCGATGCGCTCCTTGCTCCTGAAGCACAGCAAGTGATAATAACCTTATCTTTTTTTAGTTGACTCATCTTTTTACTAACTGTACTTAGGGGCATATTGACAGCACCTTTAATGTGATTGTTTTCAAATTCAGCTAGACTACGTACATCAAGTATTACTGCGCCATTTTTGAAAAAGGAGTAAAAGTCTGGAGATGGTTCTAGTCCGAAAAGAGATTTGATGGTTTTTATCATTTTTAATGGTTTTTAAGTTTGACACAAAGATACCATTTAAAACTTATTTTGAATTTAAAAAGTGCTCAATTTTTGGTAAAAGCTCGTCCATTTTTAGCACGTCAAAGTCGGTGAAGTAATATTTAATTTTGATGTAGCCATTACTCATTTTAATACTCACATAATAGTCTTCTTCTACTTTGGTGAATTTACAGCTACCCCCATAACAATAGAATCCATCGATATATGAATTAAGTAATTTACCTAGTGAGTCTACATGATTTTCGGAGTAATGTGATTTTAAAATACGCTTGTTAAAAATGCCGTTGTCCCAATCTTTAGTGACGGTGTTGTTTTGTGAAAAGGTATTTAGTGAAAATGTAATACCTATCAACAGAAGTAATTCTTTCATGATTTTAGCTTTAGGTTCTATCACAAAAGTAAGAAATTTTAGCATATTCAATTGATTAAAACAGTTGTGTGCTATTGTGTAGAAAATGACTACTTTTGCAGACTTTCAAAAATAGACGAAGATGAATATTACGCAAGAGAAAATTGACGATTTAAATGCCAAGCTCAAAGTAGAAGTATCTGCCGAAGACTACCAAAGCAAGGTAGAAGAGGTTATAGTAAACTACAGAAAGACCGCCAGTATTCCGGGTTTCCGTAAAGGTAAAGTGCCTATGGGACAGGTTAAAAAAATGATTGGTAAATCCGTTTTGGTAGATGAGGTAAACAAGTTACTTCAAGAGGCTATATACAAGCATATTACCGAAAACAAAGTGGAGGTTTTGGGCAACCCTTTGCCACTAACCAGCGAAGTGGATTGGGACAACGCTACCGATTTTACGTTTGAATACGAGATGGGTTTAGCTCCAGAATTTAAAGTTACTCTTGATAAAAAAGGCAAATTTGACTTTTTGAAAATTGTTGCCGATAAGAAAATGGTTGACCATTATGTAACGGATATGGCCAAGCGTTATGGTAAAATGACACAGCCCGAAAAAGCTGAAAAAACAGATTTAATGATGGGTGAGTTCACTCAATTAGATGCTGAAGGTCATGTCCTTGAGGGTGGTATTAATCATACGGCTTCGGTAGCTTTGGATATCATTCAAGATAAAAAAGCCCAAAAAGCCTTAGTCGGATTAGCACAAGACGATGAGGTGAAAGTACATATCAACAAAGACTTTTCCAACGATGCGCACCATATGCTCAACATCAAAAAAGAAGAATTAGAAACTTTAGATGCCGATTTTAATTTTAAGGTCAATAAGATTAGCCGCATGGAGCCAGCCGAATTGAACCAAGAATTATTTGATAAGACTTTCGGAAAAGATACGGTGAAAAGTGAAAAGGAATTCAGAGCTAAAATAAAAGAAGAAGTAGAAAAATCCTTTGTCAGTGAAAGCGATAACAAATTAAAAAATGACGTTATCCTTCACCTTATCAAAAAATCTAAACTCAGTTTGCCAGACACCTTTTTGAAAAAGTGGTTAGTTGCCACCAACGAACAAGGTTTGACAGAAGAGCAAGTAGAGACAGAATACGAGCAATACTCTAAGAGTTTGCAGTGGCAATTGATTGAGAACAAAATCATTAAAGAACACGATTTGGAGGTTAAAAATGAAGATGTTCTAGCTCATGCTAAAGAATTAATCGTATCTAATTTTGCTCAGTACGGACAACCAGCGCCTGAAGATAAAAAATTAGAAGAGATAGCCTTGCAAGTATTGGGTAACGAGGAAGAACGTAAGAAAATTTATAATCAGTTGTACGATGTAAAAACAATGGCTTTGTACAAAGAAAAGTTTACACTCAAAGATAAAGAGGTGACTTACGATGAATTTGTTAAATTAGCAACTGAAAAATAAAACCATACGATTATGTTTGACCCCTCAGAAGAGTTTAGAAAGTTTGCCACCAAAGACCGTGGTATCAGTAGTACAACATTAGACCGTTTTCAGTCGGCTTATGCCAACTACATTTCGCCAACCATTATTGAAGAACGTTCAATGAATGTGGCTTCTATGGATGTTTTCTCTCGTTTGATGATGGACAGGATTATCTTTTTGGGTGTTCCTATCAACGATTATGTGGCTAACATTATCCAAGCTCAACTGTTGTTTTTAGAATCGGTAGATGCTGAACGTGGTATTCAGATTTATTTGAATTCACCGGGCGGTGGAGTTTATGCCGGATTAGGTATCTACGATACTATGCAGTACATAAGCCCTGATGTGGCAACGATTTGTACAGGTATGGCGGCTTCTATGGGAGCGGTGCTATTATGTGCTGGTGCTACAGGCAAGAGAACGGCTCTAAAACACTCTAGAGTGATGATTCACCAACCTTTGGGCGGTGCTAGTGGTCAAGCCTCGGATATCGAAATTACAGCAAGAGAAATACAGAAGCTGAAAAACGAATTGTACGAAATCATTGCTAGTCATACTGGCAAATCATTCGATGAAGTATGGAAAGATAGTGATAGAGATTATTGGATGACTGCCGAAGAGGCTAAAGCCTATGGTATGATTGATGAAGTTCTCGTCAAAAAAAGTTAAAAAAATAAAGACTTAAACCTTTTAAAACCACATGCCTTAACGTATGTGGTTTTTCATTATTTTTGTACCTATGTCAGAAGAGAAAAATATTAACTGCTCATTTTGTGGTAGAGACAAGCAAGATACTAACGTATTAATTGCTGGTATAAACTCACACATCTGTGATAGTTGTATTGAACAAGCAGTAGGAATTGTACATTCCGAAAAGGAAGGTAAAGACCAGCAAATTCTTGCTGATCAGATGAATTTACTCAAGCCTGTTGATATAAAATCTCATCTAGACAAATACGTTATCGGTCAGGATAACGCCAAAAAGATTCTTTCCGTAGCAGTGTATAACCACTACAAAAGACTCGTTCAGCCACCATCTACTGACGAAGAAGAAATAGAAATTGAAAAATCCAACATCATTATGGTTGGACAAACAGGTACTGGTAAAACACTATTGGCACGAACTATTGCTAAAGTGTTGAACGTACCTTTCTGTATTGCCGATGCTACCGTTCTTACTGAAGCGGGTTACGTTGGTGAAGATGTAGAAGCTATACTTTCTCGATTGTTACAAGCTGCCGACTACGATGTCAAAGCTGCCCAAAGAGGTATCGTATTTATCGATGAGGTAGATAAAATAGCACGTAAAAGCGATAACCCTTCTATTACTAGAGATGTTTCTGGAGAAGGTGTTCAACAAGCGATGCTCAAATTGTTGGAAGGGGCAGTAGTTCAAGTTCCACCTCAAGGCGGTAGAAAACACCCCGAACAAAAAATGGTTTCCATCGATACAAGAAATATTCTATTTGTATGTGGTGGTGCTTTTGATGGAATTGACAGAGTTATCGGCAAGCGTTTGAGTACTCAAGCGATAGGTTATGCTACCGACAAAAAAGAGAAAGTAGATAAAGACAACCTATTGCAATACATAAGCCCACAAGACTTGAAAGGCTTTGGTCTTATCCCTGAGCTTATTGGAAGGCTTCCCGTTTTGACACACCTCAAACCCTTAGACAAAAACGCTTTGCGTCAAATACTTACCGAACCCAAAAATTCTCTCACTAAGCAATACGTCAAGTTATTTGAAATGGATGGTATTGCTTTGACTATTGATGATGATGTGCTAGACTATATCGTTGATAAAGCCATAGACTTTAAATTGGGTGCTCGTGGCTTACGTTCTATCTGTGAAACTATCATGATAGACGCTATGTTTGATGGTCCTTCAGATTCAGAAAAGAAAGAGTTCAAGCTTACCCTTGAATATGCTCAAAATAAGATAGAGAATTCTACCCTCCAAAAGCTAAAAGTAGCTTAGTCAACTAGCGTTCAAAGGTTTGAAAGGTAAAAGCAAAAGGATGCTTTTCGTCAGAAGGGTGCATATTAGAATATACCTCATTCCAGCTATCGTCCAAATCTTCAAAGAAAGTATCGCCCTCAATCTCTGTATGTACTCGAGTAAGATAAACTCTATGCACTAAATCATTGTCTAAAGCATATTTGTAAATCTGTCCGCCACCAATCACAAAAGGCTCATTGTCTCCTGCTTCTTTGGCTTTTTGTATGGCGTCTTCTATAGAATTGACCACAATACAACCATCGGCTTGATAATTTTCTTGTCGAGTGACAATAACGTTGGTTCTGTTGGGTAATGGGCGGTATTTGTGAGGTATAGATTCGTAATTCCTCCTTCCCATAATAACGAAATGATCTTTAGTGGTATCCTTAAAGAATTTCATATCTATTGGCAAATGCCAAACCAAGTCATTGTCTTTTCCTATGACTTTATTTTCAGAAACGGCTACTATTAAAGATACTATCATTAGCTTTTACTTACACTATAAATTACTCCTCTATCTTCAAGGTATGACTTTACAAATTCGAAATGTTGGCCTAGATATTCTGGGGGCGATATCCCTTTTCTATCGTATTGTCCATTAACAACTAGGTTGGCTACGGCAGTACATGTAAAGCCTGTTGTTCGTGCCATAGATATAGTATCGTCTTGATATCTATCTAAGAGATAATACTGATAATGAACTTCTTTACCCTCTTCTTTTCCGCTTATGCGAATGTGCATTACAGTAAAATCTTTTTCCCCCTCTTTCAATTGCCATTTTGGGAACAGAAGTTTAGATGTTAAATCTATAGGTCTAATCATTTGACCATTGACTTCTATTTCTTCATAAGAGAAAAAACCACTTGCTCTAAGTACCTTGAGGTATTCCACACAACCGGGATAACGTAATGTTTTTTCTATCATATTAGGAATGTGTGGCATGGTGTCTATTAATGACCTTAAACCATCGGAATTCCAACTTTCTAAAGTGCCAACGCCTTCAAACTCTATAAGTTCTGTGTCGGACAAAGCTTCTTTGGTAACCAATTGACTGCTTTGTACATAACGAGCTGGTCTTATGTATTCTTCAATCACATCAATAGGAGAAAAAACGGCTTTGTATTCATAGGGCCATTCTCTAATTTCTGGTAATCCACCGACTAAACATTCGTAGTCAGATATTTCCATCTGATTGTTGTGGTGTCCCAAAATAATATTGCCCATTCCAGGTGCTACACCACAATCCATAACAGCCACCACGCCCATATCTTTGGCAAGTTGGTCTAGTCCAAAAGGATCTTCTGGAAAGAAAGAAATATCAACACAGTTTTTACCAGCTTTAATAACGGTTTCCAAAGTTTTGTAACCCATAAAACCCGGCACTGCACCAATGACCAAATCGTAGTCGTTTATCAAGCGTTCTATGGTCGAAGAATTCGACAAATCGGCATGAATGGTATGAATTCCTAGCTCAGACAATGGGGCTAAGGCACTCTCATTGAAATCTACGGATGCTACTTCGTGATTTTTAGCTAAATCTTTAGCCATCACATTACCCACTAAGCCTGCACCTAAAACAATTATTTTTGCCATTATACTGCTACTTTTCCTTTAATATGTGGATGTGGGTCGTAATTTTCTAATTCAAAATCTTCGTATTTAAAATCGAAAATACTTTTCACTTCAGGGTTTATTTTCATTGTTGGCAAAGGTCTTGTATCTCTGCTCAATTGCAATTCGGTTTGTTCAAAGTGGTTGCTGTAAATATGGGCGTCACCTAAAGTGTGTACAAACTCGCCAAGCTCTAAATCGCAGACTTGAGCCATCATCATTGTAAGTAATGCATAGGATGCAATATTAAAAGGAACACCCAAAAAGATATCGGCACTCCTTTGGTAGAGCTGACAAGATAATTTGCCGTCAGCAACATAAAATTGGAAGAAAGCGTGGCAGGGAGGAAGAGCCATTTCTTCAATCTCTCCTACATTCCATGCGCTCACTATCATTCTTCTGCTGTCAGGGGTGTTTTTTATCTGCTCAACAACCTTTGTGATTTGGTCGATGTGTCTGCCGTCTGGTGTAGGCCAACTTCTCCATTGATACCCATATACGTGACCTAAATCGCCGTTCTCGTCAGCCCATTCGTCCCATATTCTAACCCCATTTTCTTTAAGGTATTTGATATTGGTATCGCCTTTCAAGAACCAAAGCAATTCGTGAATGATAGAACGAAGGTGTAATTTTTTTGTAGTAATACAAGGGAATCCTTGAGATAAATCAAAGCGCATCTGGTGTCCAAATACACTTTTTGTGCCTGTACCTGTTCTATCGGCTTTTAGAGTGCCTTCATTCATCACTCTAGTCATTAAGTCTAAATATTGTTGCATATATTATATTATCATTCCTACGATTACGGCTGTAAACAAACAAGCCAAAGTTCCTGCTATTAGGGCTAAAACGCCCAGTTTTGATAAGTCTTTCATTCGTGATGGGGCTATTGCTCCTATTCCTCCAATTTGGATGCCTATAGATGCGAAATTAGCAAATCCGCACAAAATATAAGTGGCTATAATAATGGATTTTTCTTCAAAGAATTTACCGCCAGCTTTCATTTCGCCCAAAGATACGTAAGCTACAAATTCGTTAAGTATAGTTTTCTCACCCAAAAGCTGTCCTACCAAAACAATGTCTTCTTTGCAAACACCCAAGAGCCAAGTGATAGGGGCTAAGGTATAACCCAGTATAAACTCTAAACTTAAAGATTCGTATTGACCAGCTGTAAAGTTGGCTACCCAAGAATTTATTCCTGTAATATTCCCTATAAAGTTGCCGAGCACATAGTTTAGCATAGCTATGAAAGCAATAAAAACCAAAAGCATAGCTCCTACATTAACGGCTAATTTTATCCCTTGAGTTGTACCAATGCTTATAGCTTCAAGTACATTACTTCCTAGTTGCTCGTCAGAGATTGTCATATCTTGATTTACACTTTCTGTTTCTGGTAATAGAATCTTAGAGGCTACTATAGCTGCTGGTGCTGACATTACCGAAGCAGCAAGAAGGTGCTTGGCAAAAAACAATTGTTGTACAGGATCACTGCCTCCTAAAAAACCAATATAGGCTGCTAACACACCACCTGCAATAGTTGCCATACCTCCACTCATTAAACATAGCAATTCGGAGAGAGTCATCTTCTTAATATAGGGCTTCACTAGAAGTGGTGACTCGGTTTGTCCCAAAAAGATGTTACCAATGGCTGCTAAACTTTCTGAACCCGAAAGATTCATTATTTTTTTCATGAGGACAGCAAAAAAGTAAACGACCTTTTGAAGAATACCATAATAAAATAAAACACTAGTCAGTGCCGAGAAAAAGACAATCGTTGGTAATACTTGAAAAGCAAAAATATAGCCAAAGGAGTCCATGTTATCTATAAGTCCGCCAAATAAGAATAATGAGCCGCTTCTGGTGAAACCCAAAATAATAACAAAAATAGAGCTTAACCATTCAAAAGCAGATTGTATAAATGGAACTTTTAATATAGCTACGGCAAAAACAATTTGTATCAATAGACCTTTAAAAACCAATGCCCAATCGATGCCTTTTCTATTTCTGCTGAAAATAAAAGCAATACCTATAAGTACCGCCATACCAAGCAAACCTCTTAGAATAGTCATAATGTCAAAGCCCCTAGAAATTGGTAGAGGATCAGTAGAAGATTTAAAGGAATAATTTATTCCGTTCTCATTGAGAATCAATTTGTTTTCTGATAGTTCAATCGCATAAAATCGGCTGGTATCAGTAGGTATGTTGTAGTGAAAGCTTAAAACCCCTTCTTCTATTTCCCATTGTCCACTAGCCTTGAGAGGGATAGATGCTATCTCATATTCGAAAGTGCTATCTTCATTAATGAGTAAATAATCACCTTGACTTATTGCTTTGAGATTGGTAGTGTCATCGACTTTTCTAATGTGGTCAAACTTCCAATTTTTAGTCAGTTCATGACTGTGTCCTATCAAGCCTAATAAGATGAAAAATGTAAAGGTTAAACGTTTTATCATAGTGGTTATTTATTAACTTCTTCGGTTAATTTCATCTCTAATTTTTGAAGCGACTTCATAATCTTCATTTTTAATAGCTTCATTTAATTTTTTTTCTAATTCCGATTTGGATAGATTCTTGAAATCATTTGAATCTTGTTGGGTGTCCTTTTCTTCTTCTTTCTCAGATGTAATAATATCTTGATCTAGAATAATACCAGCTTCGCTGATGATGGCTTCGTATGTAAATATTGGAGCTTTAAATCGAATAGCAATAGCTACGGCATCGGAAGTCCTTGAATCGAGCTCAATTTCCTTTCCTTTATCATCAATGCAATATATGATAGATGAAAATATACCTCCAGAGTTAATTGAACTAATGACCACCTTCTGAACTTTAATTTTAAATCCAACAGCTAATGTTTTGAATAAATCATGCGTAATAGGCCTTTGGCTTTTGTATTCATTGTCTAAAGCGATGGCTATTGCTTTAGCTTCAAAATTACCGATAACGATAGGTAGTCTTCTTTTACCTCCAACCTCACCCAATACTAGAGCAAAAGCTCCAGATTGGGTTTGACTGTTTGAGAGTCCAACTATTTCCAGTTGAATGAGTTTCATTAGTTGTTGGATTTGAAGTTTTTAATTTCTTCAATTAAGCGAGGCACAACCTCAAAAGCGTCACCGATTATTCCATAATCAGCCGCTTTAAAAAAGGGAGCTTCAGGATCAGTATTTATGGCAACCATAACTTTAGATGAATTTACACCTGCTAAATGTTGAATAGCTCCAGAAATACCAATCGCAATGTATAGGTTGGGAGCAATAGCTTTTCCTGTTTGCCCAACGTGTTCGCTGTGCGGTCTCCAGCCAATATCAGAAACGGGTTTTGAACAGGCTGTACCAGCATCTAATAAGTCAGCTAATTCTTCAACCATTCCCCAATTTTCAGGGCCTTTTAGCCCTCTTCCTGCCGATATCACGACTTCCGCTTCAGCAAGACTAATCTTACCACTTGCTTTTTCTATTTTTTCAGAACTTACATTGGCATCTTCTACTGTACAGTCGAAGGTGTCAAATTGGCAAGATGAATTTGGGTTTTCTGTGATTTTGTAGGCGTTTGGCGAAAGCGCCAAAACACAATGGTCAGCATTACTTTGCGCTATTTCAAATGCTTTTCCAGAGAATGCTTTTTTCTTAATTGTTAGTGGTGATGTTTCCGAAGGAATGTCCACCACATTACTGATAAAGGAGGCATCCAAATTGATGGAAAGTCTTGGACCAATGCATTTGCCTGTATTACTGTTAGAGATAACAATAATATGCGCATTTTCTTGAATAGCAACTTGTGACAATGCTGATGCCATACCTTTGTTGTCACAGCTATCAAATTCTGAATCTATACTCAGTACTTTGTCTGCGCCATAGTTAGATAATATGTTTTTATCATCTGAAATATTTCCTAATGTAACCGCAACACATGCTGTGTTTAATTTTTTTGCGGTATCGTGAGCAAATGTTATTGCCTCCAATGTACCCTTTTTGAAAGAGCCATTCCAACTTTCTGCATATACTAATACTGACATAATTAAATTACTTTAGCTTCTTGATGAAGTAATGATACTAATTCTTTTTCTTGACCTGCTTCTATCATTGTGCAAGCTTGCTTAGGCGCTGGTTTCTCAAATGAAACAGATGCACTTTTGTTGCTATCACCATTAGAACTTACTACGGTTAGCGGTTTTGTTCTTGCAGTCATGATGCCTCTCATGTTGGGTATCAATAACTCAGACTCTTCTACTAATCCTTTTTGCCCTGCAATAATCAATGGCAATGTAGCATTAACAAATTCTTTACCGCCTTCGATTTCTCTTTCCATATTAGCTGTTGAGCCTTCTAGCTTGAGTCCTGTGCATGCGTTTACAAATGGCAAATCTAAAATAGCAGCAATCATTCCTGGTACTGCGCCATTATTGTAGTCGATAGATTCTCTACCTGTAATAATTAGATCATAATCTTGCTCTGAGATGACCTTTGATAATTCTTTAGCAACAGCAAAGCTGTCCTTTGCATCTGAATCTATTCGAATAGCTTCATCGGCACCTATTGCTAAAGCTTTTCTTAGAGTAGGCTCACTACTTACAGGACCTAAATGAACGACCGTAACTCTTCCACCGTGTTCTTCTCTCAATTTTATAGCTTTTGTAAGTCCAAATTCATCATAAGGATTGATAATAAACTGAACTCCATCCGTCTTAAAAGCTGTGGAATCGCTCGAAAACTCAATCTTTGATGTGGTGTCTGGAACATTACTAATGCATACTAGTGTGTTCATATTAATCTTAATGTTAGTTATGTTTTTCGCAAAATTAAGGTTTTTGACTCATTAATTCTACACGAAATTCACATTACTATTAACAAGATTTTAATAGTCAATATCTTCTATCTATGTTCTTTGCCAATTTGTAAAAAATGTTATTTTTGCAAACTTTATGTTTTTTAGAATTTTATGAGAGAAATACAATTTAGAGAAGCGGTTTGTGAGGCTATGAGTGAAGAGATGCGTAGAGATTCTAGTATTTACTTGATGGGAGAAGAGGTCGCTGAATACAATGGCGCTTACAAAGCTTCAAAAGGTATGCTTGATGAATTTGGAGATAAGAGAGTAATTGACACTCCTATTTCTGAATTAGGATTCTCTGGTATAGGAGTAGGTTCTGCTATGAATGGATTACGTCCAATTATAGAATTTATGACATTTAACTTCTCGCTTGTTGCCATTGATCAAATCATCAGTAACGCTGCCAAGATGAGACAAATGTCAGGTGGTCAATTTCCTGTGCCTATCGTCTTTAGAGGACCAACAGCTTCTGCTGGTCAGCTAGGTGCTACACATTCTCAAGCCCTTGAAAGTTGGTATGCTAACTGCCCAGGCTTAAAGGTTGTTGTACCTTCTAACCCCTATGATGCTAAAGGTCTATTGAAATCTGCGATTAGAGATAACGATCCTGTAATTTTTATGGAATCAGAGCAGATGTATGGTGATAAAGGCGAAGTGCCAGAAGGAGAATACCTTATCCCAATGGGAGTTGCTGACATTAAAAGAAAAGGAACAGACGTAACTATTGTCTCTTTCGGTAAAATAATAAAAGAAGCCTACAAAGCTGCTGATGAATTAGCAGAACAAGGTATTGAGGCGGAAATTATCGATTTAAGAACTGTTCGTCCAATTGACTACGATACTATTTTAGAATCGGTAAAAAAGACAAACAGATTAGTGATTTTAGAAGAATCATGGCCTCTAGGTTCAATAGCAACAGAGATTGCTTTTAAGGTTCAAAAAGATGCTTTTGACTTCTTAGATGCACCTGTCAAGAGAGTAACTTGTTTAGATACACCAATGGCTTATGCACCTACCTTAGTGGAGGCATTTTTACCTAATAAAGATATGCTTATTGAAGCGGTCAAAGAGGTAAGCTATTCAAAATAATTAACCAATTAACAATTAATCAAATTAACTAAAATTTCAAACTATGAAAATGATTGTAGACTTTTTACCTCTTTTCGGTGTTCTAGCTTTAGGCTATGTATTCTGGAAGAATGCTTGGGTTTCTAAGCAAGAAGAAGGTACAGAAAAGATGTCAAGAATTGCAAAAAACATCGCTGATGGTGCAATGTCATTCTTGAAAGCTGAATATAAAATCTTATCGATTTTTGTTTTAGCAGTAGCTATTTTACTTTACTTCAAAGGAAGTAGTGAAGATGGCTCAAACGGAATGGTTGCAGTTTCCTTTATTGTAGGTGCTATTTGTTCAGCCTTAGCAGGCTTTATTGGAATGCGTGTAGCTACAAAAGCTAACGTGAGAACAACCAATGCCGCTAGAAAATCACTTGGTGCTGCCCTTGAGGTTGCTTTTGCTGGTGGTGCGGTTATGGGCTTAGGTGTTGTTGGTCTTGGTGTTTTAGGTCTTAGCTCTCTTTTCATATTATATAGTGGTCAGGGATGGGCAATCGGTGAAGTATTAAATGTACTTTCTGGATTCTCTCTTGGTGCTTCTTCAATTGCACTATTCGCTCGTGTAGGCGGTGGTATTTATACTAAAGCTGCCGATGTAGGTGCTGACCTTGTAGGTAAGGTAGAAGCAGGTATTCCTGAAGACCACCCATTAAACCCTGCAACTATTGCAGATAACGTAGGTGATAATGTAGGTGATGTTGCTGGTATGGGTGCTGACCTTTTTGAATCTTACGTAGGTTCTATTATTGGTACAATGGTATTGGGTGCAGTATATGCTACTTTACCAGAATTCCAATCTCAATTTGATGGTTTAGGTGCTGTTTACTTACCTTTAGCATTAGCTGCTGTTGGTATCGTAATGTCTATCATCGGTACTTTCTTTGTGAAAGTAAAAGATGGTGGTTCTCCACATGCTGCACTTAACTTAGGTGAGTTTGGTTCTGCAGGTTTAATGCTTGTAGCTTCATATTTCATTATTAACTCAATGCTACCTGAAACATGGGTAGAAGCGGGTATTCAGTACACTTCTATGGGTGTATTTTGGGCTACTATCGCTGGTCTTGTTGCTGGTTTATTAGTTGGTAAGGTTACAGAATATTATACTGGCACTGGTACAAAGCCTGTAAACTCTATCGTTAAGCAATCTGAAACAGGTTCTGCTACCAATATTATTGCTGGTTTAGGTGTAGGTATGATGTCTACTGCTATTCCTATCATCCTTATTGCTGCTGCCATTATTGTATCGCACAAATTTGCTGGTCTTTACGGTATTGCAATTGCTGCTGTAGGTATGTTAGCAAACACAGGTATTCAATTAGCTGTTGATGCTTACGGTCCTATTTCTGATAATGCGGGTGGTATTGCAGAAATGGCTGAGTTAGATCCTGAAGTAAGAGAAAGAACAGACAAATTAGATGCAGTAGGAAATACGACTGCTGCAATTGGTAAAGGATTTGCTATTGCTTCTGCTGCACTTACAGCTTTGGCTTTATTTGCTGCCTTTATGAAAACAGCTAACGTAACGGCTATTGATGTTTCTAGGCCTGATATTATGGCTGGTCTATTAATCGGTGGTATGTTGCCATTTGTATTCTCTGCATTGTCAATGAATGCGGTTGGTCGTGCGGCTATGGCAATGATTGAAGAAGTAAGAAGACAATTTAGAGATATCCCTGCTTTGAAAGCAGCTTTGGAAGTCATGCGTAAAAACGATTCGGATATGTCTAAAGCATCTGCAGCTGACAGAAAAATCTTTGATGCTGCTGATGGCGTTGCTGAATACGATAAATGTGTGGAAATTTCTACTCAAGCATCTATTAGAGAAATGGTATTGCCAGGTCTTTTAGCTATTATCGTTCCTGTACTTATCGGTTTTGTAGGTGGTGCAGAAATGTTGGGTGGTCTTTTAGCAGGTGTTACTACTTGTGGTGTACTAATGGCAATCTTCCAGTCTAATGCTGGTGGTGCTTGGGATAACGCTAAGAAGATGATTGAAGAGCAAGGCAAGAAAGGTACAGAAGCTCACAAAGCGGCTGTAGTAGGTGATACCGTAGGTGATCCATTTAAAGATACTTCTGGTCCATCTCTAAATATCTTGTTGAAATTAATGTCAGTAGTGGCTTTAGTAATTGCTCCATCAATTGCTATGAATGGTACTTCTGATACTAGCTCAATGCCTTCTGTTACCAATGAGATTGTAATGGGAGAAAGCAGAGTAGTTGATGGAGAAGTTATCATTTACAACTCCAATGAAAAAAATGGTTTAAAAGTAAGAACCAGCCTTAAAATAGAAGGAGAGGATTTAGTAATGGTTTCATTTAAAGGTAAAACTGCTAATTCAGAAAACATGACATTCAAAAGCCCTGTGTTTAGTTCAGAGTTCATTTCATTTACTTCAAACGAGGTAAAGCCTATCGAGGAAAACACTTTTATTGCTTATGGTGAACTAATGGCTAACGATATGACATATCCTGCTTCATTTGAATTTCAAGTTAGAGATTTTATAAAAGGATTGGTTAGTTTTAAAGAGTAATTATAAACTAATTTATACTAAAAAAGCCCAGCATCTGCTGGGCTTTTTTTTGTGCTAGTTTGTTTTGCTTTAGAACAATCCGTTGATTTCGGCATCTATTTTATCAATGATAACACTGAGGTCTTCCTTGTTTTGTTGGAAATCTAAACCATCGACATCAATAACTAGTAAATGACCTCTGTCGTATGAAGATATCCATGCTTCATAGCGTTCGTTGAGTCTAGACAAATAGTCTATACGAATAGAATTTTCATAATTACGACCTCTTTTTTGTATTTGTTCTACTAAATTAGAAACCGACGAACGAAGGTATATCAAAAGATTAGGGGCCGGAATGAAAGTGTTCATCAATTCAAAAAGACTTTGGTAGTTTTCAAAATCTCTTGTACTCATTAAGCCCATTGCGTGTAAATTGGGGGCGAAAATATGAGCATCTTCATACATCGTTCTGTCTTGAATAACATCTTTTTCACCTTTATGGATTTCTTGTACTTGCCCAAATCTACTATTTAAAAAGTAAATCTGTAGATTGAAAGACCACCGTTGCATATCCTTATAAAAATCATTTAAATAGGGGTTGTCATCAACATCTTCAAATTGTGGCTCCCACCCATAATGTTTTGACAATAGGGTTGTTAATGTGGTCTTGCCGGAGCCTATATTTCCTGCTATGGCTATGTGCATATTTTAATTATTTTGCTACTAATTTAAAGGATTTTCTATGAATTCATAGTGTTTTCATCAATTTAAAAATAGAATCTAAATTATTCCTGTTATTTGATAATCTTGGAACTTTAAATTGACGACCTAATTTCCCTTGAGTTTTCATCCATTTGTAGAAAAAACCATTTTCGACAGTATGAACAATCGGCTGTTGTAATGCTAAATTTTTATTTCTTTTAGCAGCATAATCAGAGTTCATTTTTTTTAAATTTTGATCTAACTCATGAACGAATTTATCAATACTGTTAGGTTTGTTGTTAAATTCAAAAACCCATTCGTGAGCCCCTTGACCTGTTTCAGACATGTATTTTGGTCCGGCTGTATATTCGTTTATGTTGGCACCTGTTTTTTCACAAGCTATCTTTAAAGCTTTTTCTGCATTAGACATTATTAGTTCTTCTCCAAATGCATTAATGAACTGTCCTATTCGTCCAATTATTTGAATTCTGTAAGGTTTGGTAGATGTGAAAATAACCGTATCTCCAATAAGGTATCGCCATAAACCAGCATTTGTTGAAATGACCATTGCATACGGCTTCCCTTTTTCTACTTCCCATAAAGGAATTGCTTTCTGGCTATCTATATCCTCAACGGGAATGAATTCGTAAAAAATACCGTAATCGAGCATGAGTAACATTTCATTGCTGTTTTTCTGATCTTGAATGCCAAAAAAACCCTCAGAAGCATTGTAAGTTTCCAAAAAATTAACCCTCTTAGGTATAAGTTTTTCAAACTGATTCTTGTAAGGTGTAAAGCTAACGCCTCCATGCATGTATAGCTCTAGATTTGGCCATACCTCACTGATGTTATTCACACCTTTGACATCTAGTATTTTATTAAATAGTACAAGCATCCAAGATGGGACACCAGAAATTGTTCTCACATCTTCGTTTGATGTAATCAGTGCCATTTGTTCAATTTTCTTTTCAAAATCGTTCATTAAACGGATGTCCTTATTGGGGGTCTGATGGATATTTACCCAAAAGGGTAGATTATCGACTATGATAGCCGATAAATCTCCGTCTTTTTTGTGAGTACTCAAGGAGGGCTCGTGGCTACCACCCATAATTACGCTTTTACCATTAAAAACCTGCGTTTCAGGATAATTGAAGCAATAAAGGGATAGCATGTCTTTACCACCTTTAAAATGGCAATCTTTAAGAGATTCCTTTGTGACAGGAATGAACTTACTTCTATGTCCACTAGTACCCGAAGATTTGGCAAACCACTTGCTCTCGGTAGGCCACAAAATATTCTCTTGCCCTTTTCTTAACCTTTCTATGAAGGGTGATAAATCTTCATATGTTGAAATAGGTACTCTTTCTCTATATGTATTGTAAGTATTTATTTCGTTATAACGATATTTCTTTCCCCATTCCGTATGTTGAGCTGTATTTAAGAGGTTTTCAAACCAATCGTGTTGTACGTCATTGGGGTATTTTATAAAGAGTTCTATTTGGTGAATACGCTTTCGCATTACCCACGACATAAGACTATTTTTTATAGAAAATATCATATCTTGTACTCAGGATAAATTTGAATTTAAAAATACTATTTTGTAATGAAAATAACAGGTTCTTTGTTGAAAATGACATCTCAATTGTCACAGCCTATACAGTATCATCTTCCTATAGGTAGCGAGAGTGTAGATATGAACTCTCTAATTAATAAGCCTGTAAGGTTCACTTTTGAAAATCAAATTTTCTGTACCGATTGTGGTGCTAAAACGTACAAATCTTTCAATCAAGGTCTTTGTTACCCTTGTTTTCAGTCTTCTCCAATAGCTTCAGAGTGTATCATTCACCCAGAAAGGTGTCAGGCACATCTTGGTATCGGTAGAGATATGGAGTGGGAGAAAAAATACCATTTAACGCCTCAAATTGTTTATCTAGCTCTGACAGCTAATGCCAAAGTAGGTATAACTAGAAAACCTCAAATACCTGCCCGTTGGATTGATCAAGGGGCAGTGCAGACCATTATTTTAGCAGAAACACCTAACCGCTACTTAGCAGGCGTTATAGAAGTTACTTTGAAAGATTTTATCGCAGATAAAACTCATTGGCAAAAAATGTTGAAAAACGATATCAATACGAGTATAGATTTACATTCTTTAAAAGAAGAAATGAAAGGGTTTTTGCCAGCTGAACTAAAACAATATGTTGTTGATGACTCTGAGTTGTTGGAATTGAATTACCCTGTGCTTGAATACCCTAAGAAAGTCAAGAGTATGAGCTTCGATAAGCTTGAGGTCATTGAAGGAACTTTAACAGGAATCAAGGGCCAATATTTAATGTTTGACTATTTGAATGTGTTGAATGTTAGAAAGCATCAAGGTTATGTGGTCAGTATTGAGTATTAAATTTCTACTTCTTCACCAACTTTAAGGTTCAATTTTTTCCTTATTAGTCCAATCACAATATAGAGTATAGGGGTGTCTATCAAAGCCATTATTACTTTAAATAGAAAGCCATTCAGCAACAATATCCAGAACTTATCCCATGCAATAGCCCCAGCAACACACAATAACAACAATACAGTAGCAGTATCAACGAGTTGAGAGCTGAAAGTAGAGGCGTTATTTCTTAGCCATAGGTGTTTGCCTTTGGTTAAATTTTTCCAAAAATGAAATATTCTAATATCCACAAATTGTGCAAGTAGATAAGCAAGCATTGATGCACCAACAGCTATGCCTGTCAATCCAAAAACATTGGAGAATGTAGTGTCGTTAACTGGAGACCATTCAGTAGCAGTTACGTTATTTGCCACCATAACGATACCCAACACAAAAATACTTGCAAACAAACCAGATAGTACTACCGAATTAGCTTTTTTTCTTCCGTAAATTTCTGAAATGATATCTGTCACTAAAAAGGTAATAGGGTAGGGTATTATTCCTGCCGAAATTTCAAAGGTATAAATGCCAAAGGGTGTCCATGTAAAGAATTTTTGAAAAATTAAATTACAGCATACCAATGAGGCAATAAAAAGACCGCTGAGTATAAGGTAAAGTGTTTGTGCCTGAGATTTCAATTGAAAAATAATTCGTTAATAAATCTCAAATTGGTTAGGCATTCGCATTTGAATTTTCTCCATGTTCACAATCTCATTCATTTGTTTGTAATAAGGGAAAGCACTACCCAATTCGTTTTTGATTATTCTAGTCTTCACTTGACCGCCCAAATCTTCAAGGATTTTTTCAATAGGATTTTTTTCAATAGGTAGCTTAGTGATTCTATATGAGTCTAAGTTTGCCATATCTGCGGCTATAGCTATGGCGTCTTCCATTCCGCCTAAAACGTCTACTAATCCTAATTCAATAGCATCTTTTCCTGTCCATACCCTACCTTGACCAATAGCATCTACTTCTTCTTTACTCATATTTCTGCCCTCTGAAACATTGCTGATGAACTTATCGTAAATCAACTCTACTTGGTTTTGTATGATTGCTCGTTCAGACTCACTCAGTGCTCGAGTAGGCGAAGCTAAGTCGGCAAATTGATTAGTCTTTACTCTATCGGTAGTGATTCCCAATTTGTTAGTCATCATCTTTTCAAGGTTCATCAATACTCCAAACACACCTATTGAGCCTGTTATGGTTGTGGGGTTAGCCACAATAGTATCGGCTTTACAAGCAATATAGTAGCCGCCAGAAGCAGCAACATCACCCATTGATACAACGACAGGTTTAACCTTTTTAGCGAGATCCATTTCTCGGAGTATGGTTTCTGACGCTAGAGCACTTCCTCCAGGTGAGTTTACTCTCAATACAATGGCTTTTATCTTATCATTTTTTCTAGCTTTTCGAATGGCTTTCGAAGTCGTTTCTGAACCAATAGTTTCGTTATTGCCATCACCACTATTAATAGAGCCTTGAGCATAAATAACAGCTATTTTATCTTTTGAGAATTTCTTTTTGGTGCTAACACCAACGTCTATATATTTTCGTAAAGAGATTTTCTCAATTTTTTTGTTGTCCTCAATATCAAGTCTTTTTCTAAGAGTATCATCAACCTGGTCTTGGTATTGTAAGGCATCAGCAAGTTTGTAGTCAACAGCATCTTTTGCAGATTGTATCAATAAATTTTCAGCGATATTATTCAGTTCATCATCAGATAGGTTTCTACCCTCGGCAATGTCTGATTTTACATCTTCCCAAATTGAATTGATGAAACGCTTTACTTGTTCTCTGTTCGAATCGCTCATTTTATCAAGGATAAATGGCTCAACAGCACTTTTGAATTTACCGTGACGTATAATTTGAGGTTCTATCTCTAACTTTGCAAGGGCTTGTTTAAAAAACATCCCCTCATAATTCAACCCTTTAAACTCTAGATAACCTTCTGGATGTAAATAAATTTTGTCTGCCACTGAAGAAATATAAAATGCCTTTTGAGAATATACTTCACTGTAAGATAGGATGAACTTATCTGTTGAGTCTTTAAACTCTTGTAGCTTATCTCGAATTTCTTCTAAAGACGCCATGTTAGAGTTAACCATGTCGATATTTAAGTATATCCCTTTTATGTTATTGTCGTGCTTGGCTTTTTCGATAGATTTCAAGATATCGTCTAATCCTAGAGGGGTAGGCTCATCACTAAAATTGCCAAAATCGAAAGAAAATTCAGACGATCTATCTACAATTTTTTCAGATAAATTAATTTCTAAGAGGCTATTTGCCTTGGTTTTTTCACCTTCCTCCATTCCTGTCGAAACACCAATTACAACAAATACTAGTATGATAATTGTAAATGATATAAGTGTTACTAGAACAGATTTAAAAACACTTTTGAAGAATCGTAGCATAGCTTTTCTTTTTTAATTTATGTAGAAAACAAAATTACATTTTTTATGCAGATTAGTTTAATCTCTTTATATATTTTCGTTTTATGAATACAGTGTATTTGCTTTTAGGAAGTAATTTAGGAAACTCTAGAGAGATGTTTGAAGAAGCGATTCATATGTTAAGGGAAAGTGTTGGACATCTTTCAAAGCGTTCATCTATATATGAATCCCTGCCTTGGGGCTTTGAGCATGAAAACAACTTCATCAATCAAGCATTAGGCATTTCTACTGAATTGTCACCTCTTGAAGTTTTGGATCGTTGTCTTTCTATTGAACGTAAACTGGGAAGAACGAGAACAAATTCCAAAACGTATCAAGCAAGAGTAATTGACATAGATATTTTACTTTTTAATTCTGAATCAATTGAAGAAGAAAATCTTATTATCCCTCATGAGCATTTGCACAACCGACGTTTTGCATTAACGCCTTTGAATGAAATTGCTTCAGAACAAATTCATCCTAAATTCGGTAACACGATTGAGCAATTGTTGTATTCTTGTAGTGACAATTCAAAAGTTAGTAAATTATGAGCTATCAGTTTATCACTATAGAAGGAAATATAGGAGTAGGCAAGACAACATTTTCTAAGATGTTAGCTAATGAACTTAACTACCGTATTGTGCTGGAAGAGTTTGCTGACAATCCATTTTTGCCTAAGTTTTATGAGCAGCCTGAAAGGTATGCCTTTTCTTTGGAGCTGTTTTTTATGGCCGAGCGTTACCGTCAGTTAGGAGATTTACGTGATCAAGACTTATTTTCACATGGTGTTGTTTCAGACTACTTTTTCGTAAAATCTAAGTTGTTTGCTGAAAACAACCTCAGTGATGATGAACTTTTGTTGTTTAATCGATTATCCGATATTGCTCTTAAAAACTTACCTAAGCCAGATTTAATCATCTATTTACATTCTGATGTAAGCCGACTTCAACAAAATATTCAGAAAAGAGGCAGAAGTTATGAGCAAAATATTTCTGATGAATATCTTTTAGATATTCAAAATAAGTATTTTGACTTCTTTAAAAAACATTCAGACTTTCCTATTCTTGTTGTTGACGTTAGTGAGGTCGATTTTGTTAATCAGTCCCATGTATTTCAGCAGTTATTGAATTTAACTTCTGACACCTATTCAAAAGGGTTTCATCGAATTTCCTTGACATAAAAAAAACCGACATTTTAAATGTCAGGTTTTTTATTTCTAATTTCAGTTTTCTTAGTTTATCAACGCTTGAAATCCGACATTATCTTTCAGTTTTTTGAACTCAAAATCCTTTTTAGCTTCATTCTTGTAATTAGCGTCTATTTCAATTGCTTTAGATAAGAATTCAATGCATTTATCTGTGTTACCTGTTCTTGCGTTTACTATTGCATTGAGGTAATTTCCTGCGGCTGAATTATCTGTTGTAACAACAGGATTGCCATTCATTATTTTAGCAAGGGTTGCATTGTAATCGTTACCTTTTAGCTTACTTGTAGCAGAGCTATAATCGCCTGTTTTAATAGCTAAGATACCTTTGTTTACATCAGATGCGTTAGAAGAGTTGTATAAGGACGCTGCCTTGTTATAATCACCTTCAATGGCTGCAATAATACCTTGATTCTCTTTTACTTCAGCAGCGTTGGCATTGTATTTAGATGCCTTGCCCAACATATCAATTGCTTTATTCATATTTTTTTCTTGGATATAAATTCCAGCCAAGTTGTTGTATGCTCTATAATCGTTAGCAAATGATTTGCTCGTTGCATTATAAATGGTCTTTTTTATAGAGTTGTCCTCAATCAAAGAAGCGGCATAAAGCATTTCTTTGATATCAAGTTGAGCAGGGTCAGCAATAGCTAGAGAAGCAATTTCTTCATCCGTTTTTTTCGGTTCAAATACTCTTAATGTTATCGTTGCCTTTCTCAGTTTTGGTAATACATCATTTTCAATAGCGTCATATATTTCGGCCATATCTCTAATAGACTCTTCTCTTTTTTGAGGGTCTTTTTGATTTCTTACAATATTTAAGACTTTACTTTTGTCTTTCATATCAGAAGAGTTTACGAGCTTATTAAAACCTCTCCAATCTTCACCTTTAGAGCTCTGAATATACAAATCGTCATTTTTAGCTCCATCGACTTTTAATTGTTTCATTAACTTCTTAGCATAGGAGAATGTAGAGTTAGCCCTGTTGTCTGATACTTTGTCGTTTACATCTAAAGTTCCTTCAGGTGAAGCGAAAGAAGATATCTCTATGTTTTTTGTTTCATAGCCTAGCTTAGCAAACTCTTTCAATTTTTTGATTTCGTCTGAACTTTTCTGAGAGTATCTAACATTAGATTGATTTACTGTAAAGTATATAACAGCTGTTTCTTCTAAAACAGTAACTTTTTCATAGGTGTGATCCGAAACAGCAGGCACTTCGCTATTCATTACTCGTGTAGAAGTAGCCATAACTCCTTCAGCAACTTTTACTGCGCCGAGGCTTTTACTATTATCGTTCATTGTAGCAATAGCTGTAGCGAATAGATCGTAGTCAGCCATTTCTTCAGAGTACTTTATTGTCCCTTTATAGGTGAACTGTCCGCCTGTTATAAAGCCGATAGTTTTACCATTACTAGAGATTTTTTCGCCTTGTAGTTTTACAGGATCAAAAAATACTTTATTTTCGCTATCGGCAGATGGAGCTAGCATAGCTCTGAAATCAGCTTCTGCACTTTTTAGGAAGTATTTTTCAGGAATTTTCACCTCAAGTTCAATATCTATATTTCCACCATGAACCTCCACTTGGGTAGGAGTAACAGTGAAATTGAGTGTATTAAATTTTGAAACCATTGAATCTAGTCCGCATGAACTAATTAATAGGATAAGTGAAAAAATTATAGGTAAACTGAAAAAGTGTCTATTTTTCATTTTGAATGTGATTAAAGATTAAATAGTATGTGCAAATATATATTTATTAGGTCAATATATAAATCTGTAATTTTTTATTTTGAATATCAAATTGTTAACAATGCCTTAATTTTTATTTATCAGGAAAAAAAGAAGAGCTTTTAGTGCTATCTCTGTTGTTTTTCTAGTGAAAAAAAGATCGATAAAGTAAGTATTTACTAGATAGGAAGTCTAAGAAGCCTTGCTATATGGGTATTTTTAATTAAAGGTTTTCAAAGATGCGAATTTACGAGGCGACTCGAGCAAATTAAAAACTGAATAAACTTAAAAGAGAGCTGGGCTTATAAAAGCTTATATTTTGCGGCTAAAATCCCATAGAACAATACCAACACTAACGGATACATTAAAAGAGTGTTTCGTGCCGTGTTGTGGAATTTCAATAACAGAATCGCTCATCTGAACGATCTCGTCATTTACACCATTAACTTCATTCCCAAAAACTAGAGCTATTTTTTGGTTTTTATCTAATGAAAAATCATTTAAGTGAGTAGAGTTGTCAGCTTGTTCTACACTAGCAATTTTATACCCTGCATCTTTTAAAGTTTTAATGGAGTCTATACTGTTTTCTGTATATATCCATTCAACAGATTCGGTAGCCCCTAATGCTGTTTTGCGGATTTCATTTTTTGGTGGAATTGGGCAAATTCCACAGAGTATAATCTTTTCAATAAGGAAGGCGTCGGAAGTTCTAAAAACAGAGCCTACATTATGTGCACTTCTAACATTATCGAGAACAATAACGATAGGTACTTTTTTTTTGCTTTTAAATTCTTCTAAATTGAGTCTTTTTAGCTCCTTATTTTTTAACTTACGCATCTTTTAATAATGAAAGCACAAAATTATATAAAATAGACTCTTGGCGGCTAAAAAAAATACAACGGAAGCTAAAGTGACTCCTTTAATGAAACAATACAATAGTATTAAGGCGAAATATCCTAATGCAATGTTGTTATTTAGAGTAGGGGATTTTTATGAAACTTTTGGTGAAGATGCCATTCTTTCCTCTAAAATACTCGGCATTACATTAACCAAACGCTCTAATGGCTCTTCTAACGATGCTTTAGCAGGGTTTCCACATCATGCCTTAGATACGTATTTGCCTAAATTAGTTCGGTCAGGTCAGCGTGTAGCGATTTGTGATCAATTAGAAGACCCAAAAGCTACTAAGAAAATTGTTAAAAGAGGAGTTACGGAATTAGTAACGCCAGGCGTTTCTTATAATGATAAAGTCCTTGATCATAAGGTCAATAATTTTTTAGCATCTATTCATTTTGGTTCAAAAGAAATAGGACTTTCTTTTTTGGATATTTCAACGGGGGAGTTTTTACTTGCTCAAGGTAAGGACGAGTATATAGCTAAGTTACTCCAGAGTTTCAATCCATCTGAAGTTGTTTTTCAAAAACAACACCACAAAAAGTTTATTGATTTATTTGGCGATAAATATTATATCAGCTCATTAGAGGATTGGGTGTTTACAAAAGAATTTTCGCAAGAGAAATTGTTATCGCACTTTGGTACGATTTCTTTGAAAGGTTTTGGTGTAGAAGAACTCAACGATGGAACGGTAGCTGCCGGTGCTGCGCTTCATTACTTAACAGAAACACAGCATCATCACATTAAGCATATTGCTAATCTTCAGCGTATAGAAGAGGCAAAGCATGTTTGGATGGACCGTTTCACGATTCGTAACTTGGAATTGTTTCATTCACATAACGATGGTGCTACGACTTTAGTAGATATCCTTGACCATAGCATTACGCCTATGGGTTCACGTTTATTAAAGCGTTGGGTGGCCTTTCCATTGAAAGAAAAACAACTTATCGAAGATCGCTTATCTGCGGTCGAATATCTGATGGAAGAAAGTGATGATAAGCCTGAAACTATAAATCATATTAAAGAAATAGGAGATCTAGAGCGACTCATTTCTAAAGTTGCTACTGCTCGAATTAATCCACGAGAAGTCGTTCAGCTAAAACGTGCTTTAATTGCTGTCGAGCCTGTGAAACAATTTTGCCAACAGTCTAATAATAAGGCTTTGATACAATTGTCAGAACACATTAATCTTTGTGAGTTCATCAGAAATAGAATTGACAAAGAAATAGATGATAACGCACCTGTTGCTATCAATAAAGGGCAAGTGATTGCCAGTGGTGTCAATGTTAGTCTTGATGAGTTAAGGGCTATTGCCAAAGATAGTCACATTCTTCTTCAGCAAATTTTGGAAAGAGAAACTGAACGTACTGGAATTCCTTCTTTAAAGATTGCTTTTAACAATGTTTTTGGTTATTATCTTGAGGTGCGTAACACACACAAAGACAAGGTGCCAGAAGATTGGATAAGAAAACAAACTTTGGTTAACGCTGAACGTTATATAACGGAAGAACTTAAAGAATTAGAAACTAAAATATTAGGAGCTGAAGAAAAGATTTTGGCTTTAGAAAGTCAATTATTTAATGATTTAGTCTTAAGTCTAATAGATTTTATTCCTGAGGTGCAAATTAACGCTCAGCGTATTGCTCAGTTGGATGTTTTGATGTCATTTGCCTCTCTTTCTCAAAGACACCAATATACTAGGCCCGCTATTTCGGATGATTATACTTTGAAAATAAGCAAAGGAAGACACCCTGTTATCGAACAACAATTAGCTGTTGGAGAAGAATATATCGCCAACGACATTTATTTGGATAGAGAAAAGCAGCAAATTATAATGATTACGGGTCCTAATATGTCTGGTAAGTCAGCCATTTTAAGACAAACTGCACTAATTGTTTTATTAGCTCAAATAGGTTGTTTTGTTCCTGCCGAAGCGGCTGAAATAGGCTTGGTAGATAAAATTTTTACAAGAGTAGGGGCGTCTGATAACATTTCTCAAGGGGAATCTACTTTCATGGTAGAAATGAATGAAACGGCGAGTATCCTAAATAATGTGTCAGAGAGAAGTTTAATTCTGCTGGATGAAATAGGACGAGGAACGAGTACTTACGATGGTATTTCTATAGCATGGGCAATAGCCGAATTTTTGCATCAACACCCTTCGCAGGCCAAGACATTGTTTGCTACACATTATCATGAGCTTAATGAAATGACTAATTCATTTGAAAGGATAAGAAACTTTAATGTTTCGGTAAAAGAGATTGGTCAGCAGATTTTATTTTTAAGAAAGCTTGTAGAAGGTGGTAGTGCTCATAGTTTTGGTATTCATGTAGCTAAAATGGCAGGTATGCCAAAATCTGTTGTGGAAAGGGCTAAAGTGATAATGAAGCGTTTAGAAAAAGCTCATTCTTCGAAAGAAGAAGTTTCTAATCAAGAAAAGCTATCGCAAGATGATGATATGCAGCTCAGTTTTTTCCAACTAGATGATCCAATATTGGAGAGTATCAGAGATGAAATTCAAGATTTGGATATCAATTCATTGACGCCAGTTGAAGCTTTGATGAAATTGAATGAGATAAAAAAGATGACAGGAAAATAAAAAAACAAAACAGGGTTTGTGTAATCTGAAAAATGTATTACATTTGCCCTCCCAATTGCGAGTGTAGCTCAGGGGTAGAGCATCACCTTGCCAAGGTGAGGGTCGTGGGTTCAAATCCCATCACTCGCTCAACATCCTCTTTTTTAAAGAGGATTTTTATTGTATTAAGTCCAAGCCCAGGTGGTGGAATTGGTAGACACGTTGGACTTAAAATCCAATGGACAGTAATGTCCGTGCGGGTTCAAGTCCCGCCCTGGGTACTTAGAAAATCCCTTTATTCTCTAGTAGAATAAGGGGTTTTCTATTTATATTCCCAACAAACTAAGAAAAGGTCTTAATTTTGTGCATAAAATATCGATACTCCCCCGTGTGATGTATTTTATATAATCATTAAACTTTTTATGCCCCCCCCTACAAGTTTCATAAGTACTCTACTTGTACTACTCTATTCAAACTAAATTATTAGATTTGGAGAACCACAAAAACTCCCACATTTATGAAATCAATTTTATCTTTTATTTTAATATTATTCTCTTTTAGCCTTATAGCACAAGATTGTTCTGAGCTT
>JAQWJZ010000007.1 GCA_029248105.1 Flavobacteriales bacterium | reverse complement strand
TACTACCAATAAACTTAGTGACGTAATAGTTAGCTCCTAAGGTCTTTAAAAGATTAATTGTAAACCTATTGTTCTTTACAGTCCTTATCCGTATGTAGATTAATTACTACTGGTTCAATGTCTTGTAATTCAGTATCAATTGGTTTGACTTTTGGTAAGTAATAGGGAAGTAGTTTTGATACTGCATTAATATAGTCCATAGGGTCTTCTATCTTATTTAACATCTCCGATATCTTGTTAGAATCGATAGAGTGGCTTAGAAGCTCTCTAAACTCCTTTGTTGAGCTGTTTAGTGAACCTTTTGGTCTACCTAACGGATTACCGCTATTTCCTTTAGTAAAGGGCATTAAATAATAATTAGTTTTTGAGCTGTTGTATAGGTTTTGTTATTGACAATGGTGATAAAATACTTACCCGCTGGTACTCTTGAAATATCAAATCTGTAAGGCTCGTTTTTATTGAGATTAGAAACATTTTCTTTGTGATATATATATATCCTGCTTCGTTATAGATTACTATCTGAGTAGAGCTTCTAATATCATAGTCTAAGACTATATCTATAAATTCATTAGCTGGATTAGGGTGAATATTTAAGTTCTTTAAGGTCTGTGGAACTTCTTCTAGACCACTAGGAGTTCAGGGAATGGCAAAATACCAAGTGCCATTCTGGGCACTTACAATACAAAAAAATAGCCGAGCAAATGCTCGGCTATTTTCATTTGAAAAATATTATTAATCAATCACTATCTTTTCTCTACCCATTTTATTTTGCCCCATAAATTGTAAAAAATATACTCCAGTAGTTAAGTCATTCTTTTGAAGATATTCAATAGAACCTACAACTTGCTTTTCAAATAGTAATCTACCCGACACATCAAACAGCTGATAATGACTGACATTATCGTTGAATTGAATTGTAGCATAATCACTAAAAGGATTAGGGTAAATATTTACATTCAAATCGTATTCCTCTATTGAGGTAGTATCTACCAAACAAATCGCCTGACAAGCTAATTGAGTATTATAAGAGCCTTGATTCAAGCCTACATCTTCACATACACCTGAAGTATAATTACACTCCCATTTGTAAGTGCATTCTACCCAATTATCCGGATTAAATGGCGTTTTAACCAATTGTAAATCACCCAAGCCGAATATACTAACAGTCATATTAAGACCAAAATTGCTTATGGTGTAAGAAGTTGTAGCTAGACCAGAAATCAAAAGCTGATTATTACCTAAATCTGTACAAGTTATACGATTTAGGGTATAGCAGTTTACAGAATCAAAACGATATACAAATAAAGAATCAGAAGTAAATTCTAAATACATAAGCGGCGCAGATAATGTCATCCAATTTCCGATATACTCACCATCAGAGCTATTAGTGTCAGAACAGGGTTCATACTGACTTATGTCAAAAGTAAGGGAGTAGTAAGTGGTGGTATCAAAAGAACTAAAGAGAGTTAATGTAGTGTTAGCATTTGTTAAATTGTAGATTACAGGAACAGACTGTCCTTCTATTGATAGTGACCATGAATGGCTTGATTCTACCGTATAATTTATTTTGGTTAAATCATAACAGTTGTCTTCAAGTTCGTAAACAAAAATGGTATCTGCAGTAATTTCAACAAGTTCTGTAGTATCACTACTTCTCCATTGACCGATATAATCTTGAGATTGTGCGCTAAAAGGAATAGTAAGAATAGTTAAAAAAAATAAAATGATTTTTTTCATTGGGCTAGGACTTTAAGATGTTTAAAATATTATACAAATCTACATTTTTTTTTGCAGAATATTCACTTTGGAAATCTAGTTTAATTAACTCTTCAAGTATAAGATCATAATACTTAGCTTTAAAAATTAAAACTTTATATAAGCAATATAATATATTGATTATAATTATTTTATGATTTATTTTTGACATTTTGTCAGTTAGCATTTTGACCATTATTTTAAACCCTACTCACAAGACATAAAAAAGATTTGTTGTAACTTTGAAAAATGAGAATTGACATATTAACGATTCATCCACAGCTTTTAAAAAGCCCTTTTGAACATTCCATTTTGCAGCGTGCTATTGAGAAAAAAATAGTAGAAATAAAGCTACACGACATTCGCTCCTACTCGACTGACAAACACAAAAAAGTAGACGATTATCAATTCGGTGGTGGCGCTGGAATGGTCATGTGCATACAGCCCATTGCTGACTGCATAGAGAAATTAAAGTCCGAACGAAGCTACGATGCTATAATTTATATGACACCTGATGGCGAACGATTAAACCAATCTATCTCTAACCATTACTCTACTTTTGAAAACATCATTATTCTATGCGGCCACTACAAAGGCGTAGACCAGCGGATTAGAGATCATTACATTACCCACGAACTATCTATTGGTGATTTTGTTCTTACTGGTGGCGAATTAGCGGCAGCTATTTTATGCGATAGCATAATTAGACTTATTCCTGGTGTGATTTCTGACGAAACATCTGCCCTTACAGACTCTTTTCAAGACAATCTGTTGGCACCACCAGTCTACACAAGACCTGCAGAATACAACCAATGGAAAGTTCCAGAAATACTGCTTTCAGGCAACTTCCCGAAGATAGAAGAATGGAGACATGAACAAGCGTTAGAAAGGACAAAAAAAAGAAGACCCGATATACTAGATTCCTAAGTTGTATTTTTTCTTTTAATTCTTAAGCGTTATTTAAAATTATATCGTAATATTGCAAACCTTTTTCAAGGCAAAAAATAAAGATTACTACAATGGAACAAATTAAGTACGTAGAAAACGAATTATTAAAAGGAAACGATTTTCCTTCTTTTAGCGCTGGCGACACAGTAACTGTACACTACAAAATTAAAGAGGGTGGCAAAGAAAGAACTCAGCTTTTTAAAGGTGTAGTAATTCAAAGAAAAGGTAAAAGCACTACCGAAACATTTACAGTACGCAAAATTTCAAGCGGTATTGGTGTGGAAAGAATTTTTCCAGTATTATCACCTGCTGTCGAGAAAATCGAGGTAAACAAAGAAGGTTCCGTAAGAAGAGCTCGTATTTTTTATCTAAGAGGCTTAACAGGTAAAAAAGCAAGAATTAAAGAGAAAAGAAACTAAGTTTTATCTTTCATCATACAACCTGCACCAATTAAAGTGCAGGTTTTTTTTTGATTATTTTTTGGTAATGAAGAACTCTGTCCTTCGGTTGATAGCTTTATTTTTTTCAGAATCGTTAGCAACCAAAGGCTTGGATTCACCAAAACCTTTAAAGGAAATACGATTAGAAGCAACCCCTATTTGAATAAGGTAATCATGCACTTCTTTTGCTCTTTTAGTCGATAAATCCAAATTTGAAGCGTTATCTCCAACATCATCCGTATGACCATGTATTTCTACATTAACACTTGGATTTAAATCCATGAAATCAGTAAAACTATTTAATACACCTTGAGCTTGAGGATTAAGATCAAAAGCATCAGTATCAAAATAGATATTATTAATACGAAAAGACTTGCCTTCTTCTATAGATTGCATTTCAAAGTCTAACTGACTAGGTTTATGATAATTTTCATCAGCAGCAGAAATATATTGGGAATTGAAAGCATAATCTTTTGTCTTCACAGTCACCATTACATCTTCGTCTTCTTGCACATTTATAACTCCTACATATTGTCCACTCTCCTGATTAACCTCCACTCGTGTAACTTGTTTTGTTTTCATTGACTTCACCTCAACGACAGCATCAAACAACAACTCTCCTTGCTCAGCTTTAACATCACCTTTTATAAACAATACTTTTTCAGGTCTTGCAGCTTTATACAAAGGAAATTCATACAAATCCCAACCGCCTACACCAGACAATTTATTTGATGAAAAATAAGCTGTTTTTCCATCCGTACTAACAAAGAATGCTATATCATCATTTTCACTATTTATAGGATATCCAATATTAATAGGGTTTGCCCAGTTGCCAGTAGAATCTTTCTTACAATAAAAAATATCCAAACCACCTAATCCTAAATGGGTGTCTGAAGAGAAATATAAAGTTTCGCTATCTGGGTGTAAAAAAGGAGATTTTTCATTACCCTCTGTATTAATCATTAGCGAATTAAGATTGCCCCAATTGCCGCTTTCATCTCTAATAACACTATACAAATCTGAGCCTCCCACTCCTCCAGCTCTGATACTACTAAAAATAAGGGTGTTTCCATCTGATGAAATTGTAGGCTGAGACTCCCAACTGTCAGGCTTATTGATAGGATATTTGAGGCGTTTTAACTCTGACCAATTCTCATACTTCATTTTAGAATAGTAAATATCACAATTCTTGTACCCTCTTTCCTTTGCGCAAATAGTGAAAAACAATTCTCTATTATCAATAGATAAGCTAGGTCCGCCCTCGTTAGATCTTAAATTAAAAGGAGCTGACATCTTTTGTCCTGAATCAAAATACTCATCTTCCTTACGAGACATTATAAATTCCTCAACGGTCTCGGGACGCAACATACCAATCTCTTGCTTAGTACTTCTTCTAGTGTAGTATGCAAATTCATTATCAGGAGACAAAGCCGATAGGTATTCATCATCAGATGTACAAACACCTTTTACAGGTTTTGGAGAAAATGGTACAGGATTGGAATACATATCATCATAAAACTTGGCAATTTTAAGCTGATGTCGTGCCATAGCCTTATTTTCTTCAGGTAATGACAGAAACTCTAAATAGCTACTGAAATATTTTTTAGCCTGTTTGAATGACTTTTGCTCCATTTCAGAAGTCGCTAAAAACCAATAAACCAATGGAGAATGCATAGGACAAACCTCAATAGTCTTTTCATAATACGTTTTAGCATTATCCATATCCTTTTTAAGCTCATAAATTCTTCCCATGAGGAAATAGGCGTTAGGATAATCTGTTTGTATCTCTATAGCCTTGTTTATATAGCGTAAAGACTCTGAAAAACGAAGATCATCTGCTAATCGCTTAGCTTTATTATAATTCTTCTTTGCCACACCATCAACCTCAAGATTACAGTTATTTTGCGCTATAAGGGTGAAATTAAAACACAGTAGTATTAAAAGTATTAATCTCATTAGCTCATTAAATCTTTTTCGGTTACATCTTTTAATTGACCTTCAGTAGCAGCAACTACAGTTGCCACAGTTGCATCGCCAGTAACATTAACCACAGTACGCAACATATCAAGTATTCTATCTACAGCAAAAATCAATGCTATTCCTTCAGGATCTATGCCTATTGAACTTAGCACTATTACCAACATTACCATTCCAGCACCAGGAACTGCCGCCGCACCAATAGAAGCTAATGTAGAGGTCAATACTATGGTTAATTGCTGACTTAAATCTAAGTCATAACCGAAAGCTTGAGCAATAAATACTGCCGCTACTGCCTGATACAAGGAAGTACCGTCCATATTTATAGTAGCTCCTAGAGGTAGGACAAAAGACGATACTTCTTCAGAAACACCCAAATGATCTTCACATCTTTCCATTGTTACTGGCAAAGTCGCTGCACTAGAACTGGTAGAAAATGCCAACATCTGTGCCGGTGCTATTCCCTTGAAAAAATCAAAATACTTAAACTTAGTAAACGATTTTAAAATAAGGGGATAAACTAAAAATATCATAAGCAACAAGCCCACAATAACACATAAAGAATAAACGCCAAGAGCTTGAAAAAGTTCTGCCGAACCTCCAAAATCAACAACTAAACCTCCTAGCAATGCAAAAACACCATATGGGGCTGATAGCATTATTATATCGACAATTTGCAATATAATGTCATTAACACCATCAAAAAAACCTTTCACAACAACTGTCTTTTCTTTGGGTAGCATAACCATAGCAATTCCAAAAAGTATGGCAAAGAAAATTACTTGAAGCATATTTTTATTGTTGCCAGTTGCCTGAATAAAATTACTTGGAACCATATCCACAACGAATTGCAAAGGACCGTCTTCTTTGACGTCTTTAGCTGAAGCTATTTTAGAAGCCGCATTAGAAGCGTATTGCTCCTTTAGTTCAATTCTTTTTTCTTCTGAAAAAGATTTACCAGGTTGCACAATATTGACCAAGATTAATCCAAAAGTCACTGATATTACAGTAGTAAAAAGATAAATACCTATTGTTTTTCCACCAATTCGAGACAATTTAGAAATATCGCTCAAACTACTCACTCCTTTTATAAGAGATGCGAATACTAGAGGAACAGCAATCAACTTTAATAGGTTGATAAAGATTTTACCCCAAGGTTTTATCCAATCGTTAGTAAAATCAACCCAGCCCATTTCGCTAGCTAAAAGTCCATACAGGACACCCAGCACCATTCCAATGATTATCTTCCAATGCAAAGCGAGCTTTCTCATATTTATAGTTTTGAATTTTTATTGAGCAAATGAAAATCTGCTAATACTAATGCCGTCATAGCCTCAACAACAGGCACTGCTCTAGGCAAAACACAAGGGTCGTGACGACCTTTACCGTCTAGTACAATCTCTTGCCCCTTATCATCTACACTCTTTTGTTCTTTCATTAAGGTAGAAACAGGTTTAAACGCTACTCTGAAATAGATATCCATTCCATTACTTATTCCACCTTGTATTCCCCCAGATAAATTCGTTTGGGTAGAACCATCAGGATTAAAAATATCATTATGCTGACTACCTCGCATTTCGGTAGAACAAAAGCCACTTCCAAACTCAACCCCTTTTACAGCGTTGATAGACAAAAGAGCTTTTCCTAAGTTAGCGTGTAATTTATCAAAAATAGGCTCTCCTAATCCTTTAGGAACATTTTGAACCACACAGCTAATAACCCCACCAATTGTATCTCCATCATCTCTCACTTGTTCAACTAGTGCAATCATTTTGTCTGCAGTAAGCTTATCAGGACATCTTATTATGTTACTTTCTATTTTTGAAAAATCTAACTGTTCATACGATTTATCAATAGAAACAGTACCAACAGAAGATACAAATGCATTAATCTGAATTTCTGAAAGCAATTGTTTGGCAATTGCACCAGCAACCACCCAATTTGCAGTTTCTCTAGCAGAAGAACGCCCTCCTCCCCTATAATCTCTAAAACCGTATTTATTGGTGTAGCTATAATCAGAGTGAGACGGTCTAAACGTGTTTTTTAGGTGATTATAGTCTTGTGACTTAGCATCACTATTTGGAATAACAAAACCAATAGGCGCACCAGTAGTTTTTCCTTCAAAAATCCCCGAATAAAATTGAACGGTATCGCTTTCTTTTCGTGGTGTAGTAATTGAAGACTGCCCAGGTTTTCTTCGGTCTAATTCGTTCTGAATAAACTCTAAATCTAATGACAAACCCGCAGGACAACCGTCTATAATACCGCCAATAGCAACACCATGAGATTCTCCATAAGTAGTTAAACGAAACAGCTGACCTATTGTATTCATACCCCACAAATATAAGCAAATATCAAGGAGGGTTTAATGGGCTATTTTTTCTATTTTCGCTAAGATTTCACAATCTATGAAAACAGTAATAAAAAATATATCTGAACTTGTCCAAGTAGAACATCAAATCAGAAAGTGGGTTAGTGGCTCGGACATGAGCAAAATTAAAACTATCAAAGATGGTTTTATTGAAATTCAAGACGGTAAAATTTCAGCTTTCGGGAGTATGGAGGAATGGACTGGTATTGACGATTGGAACAATACCGAAATCATTGACGCAAATGGTGGAATGGTATTCCCTACTTATTGCGACAGCCATACCCATTTAGTATTTGCTGGAAATAGAGAAAACGAATGGGAACAACGACTAAAAGGAGCTACTTACGAAGAAATAGCTAAAAATGGCGGTGGAATTCTTAACTCAGCTAAAAAATTACAAGAGACCTCTGAAGATGAGTTGCTAGAAAAAGCCCTTCAACGTGCTAACGAAGTGATGCAAATGGGAACTGGTGCTATTGAAATAAAAAGTGGCTATGGGCTATCAACAGCTGCTGAACTGAAGATGCTAAGGATTATCAAAAGGTTAAAAGAACTAAGCCCTTTGAGCATAAAGGCCACATTTTTAGGAGCACACGCTATACCGCAAGAATACAAAAGCAATAAAACAGGATATTTAGATATGGTCATCAATGAGATGCTTCCCCAAGTAGCAGAAGAAAGACTTGCAGAATACATTGATATTTTCTGTGAAGATGGCTATTTTTCTGTTGAAGACACCGAAAGACTTTTGGATGCAGCTAAACAATATGGTTTAATTCCAAAAACCCACGTCAATCAGTTTACAATAATGGGAGGTGTTCAAGCAAGTGTCAAGTACAATGCGCTTTCTGTAGATCATTTAGAAATAATGAACCATGAAGATATAGAAGCCCTAAAAGGGAGTGAGTGTATGCCTACTCTACTGCCATCCTGTTCGTTCTTTTTAGGCATTCCCTATGGCCCAGCAAGAAAACTCATAGAAAATGATTTGCCTGTTGCCTTAGCTACTGACTACAACCCAGGCTCTAGTCCTAGTGGCAATATGAATTTTGTGAGTTCATTAGGCTGCATAAGAATGGGGATGACTCCAGAAGAAGTCATCAATGCTACTACTATAAATACGGCTTACGCCATGGGACTAAGTCAAGAACTAGGAAGTATTGCAGTCGGAAAAAAAGCAAATTTATTCATTACTAAACCCATATCGTCCTACGCTTTTATCCCTTATTCTTTTGGACATCAGCATATCGACAAAGTAATCATTAACGGAAAAATACAATCTTAATACAATGAAAAGACAGCTAATAGAGTGCGTTCCAAATATCTCTGAAGGAAGAGATTCTAAAATAATTCAAGAAATTGCCAATATAGTAGAAACTGTAGATGGTGTGAAATTATTAAATGTTGACCCGGGCAAAGCAACCAACAGAACGGTAATTACTTTTGTAGGTGAACCTCAACAAGTTATAGATGCTGCCTTTTTACTGATTCAAAAAGCACAAAACCTTATTGATATGAGTAAGCATAGTGGCGAACACCCAAGAATGGGTGCTACCGATGTTTGCCCACTAGTTCCGATCGCTGATATATCAATGGAAGAAACAGCTGAATGGGCTCATAAGTTAGCTAAGCGAGTAGGGCAAGAATTAAACATCCCTATCTACTGTTACGAAAATGCCGCCAAAGAAGAGAAAAGACAAAATTTAGCCAATTGCCGTTCAGGTGAATACGAAGGCTTAAAACAAAAGCTAGTTGATACTGAATGGAAACCAGACTACGGCCCAGCTGCCTTCAATGATTCTGTAGCCAAATCAGGCGCAACAGCCATATCTGCAAGGGATTTCTTAGTTGCCTACAACATCAACCTCAACACCACTTCTACTAGAAGAGCTAACGCCCTAGCCTTTGACATTAGAGAAGCAGGACGCCTGAAAAGAGAAGGTAACTCTTTAGCTGGTAAAGTCTTAAAAGACGAAAATGGTGAACCCCTTAGAGAAGCAGGACTATTCAAACACGTTAAAGGGATTGGTTGGTATATTGAAGAATATGGTGTAGCTCAAATTTCATACAACCTGACCAATATCAATGTATCCCCATTACATGAGGTATTCGACAAAACCTGTGAACGTGCTCAAGCAAGAGGATTAAGAGTTACTGGCTCAGAATTAGTGGGCTTAGTACCGAAAAAAGTTCTAATAGAGGCTGGTGTACACTTTTTGAAAAAGCAAAATCGCTCAGTAGGTATTTCTGAAAAAGAGATAATGAAAATTGCAGTCAAGACACTTGGACTCGATGAACTGTCACCTTTTGTATTGGAAGAAAGAATTATTGAATATATGATAGACGATAATAGTTCTAATAAGTTGGTAGATATGAACCTTACTGACTTTGCTAACGAAACGTCTAGCGAGAGCCCCGCTCCCGGTGGCGGCTCTATATCGGCATACTGTGGTGCTATGGGCGCAGCTCTAGGTACAATGGTTGCCAACCTTTCGGCTCACAAAAGAGGATGGGACGATAGGTGGGAAGAATTTTCTAATTGGGCAGAAAAAGGAATTGCCTATCAAAACGAACTTCTTAGATTGGTAGATGAAGACACCATCGCTTTCAACAAAATAATGGAGGCATTCAGACTACCGAAAGATAGCGAGGAAGAAAAAACATCAAGACATATTGCTATTCAAGAAGCAACCAAGTTTGCTATTACCACGCCTTTTAATGTTATGCAAACAGCCTACGATTCTATGGAGGTCATGAAAGCTATGGCAGAATTTGGGAACCCTAATTCCGTTACCGATGCAGCAGTAGGTGCTTTATGCGCCAGAACTGCCGTTAGAGGTGCATTTCTGAATGTAAAAATCAATTGTGGTGATTGTGAAGACAAAGGTTTTGTAAACGACATTCTTGCTAAAGGTCAAGTTTTAGTGGATAAAGCCACTGCTCTTGAAGAGGAAATTATGACTATTACAGAAAGAAAATTGAAATATTAAATTTATACAATTAACTCAAAAAGTTTGTTAAACTAAAAAACACATACACCATTTGCTGTAAACTTTCTTCAAGCTGAGTGTTTTTTAATAAAAAATCTATTTTCTCAAAAGGTAGGTATCAAGAGTTTTGGCAATTATTTAAATAATTTCAAAGCTTTAATTCTTGAGATTAACAATCAACGCTTTATCTTTTTTAAGGGAGTAGTATTTCACATTCAAATGCTGACATTCTTTATCTAGTTGTTGTACCTCATAATAGGATAAAGCAGCATCTAAAATAATCTGTTTAGGTCGATAAGTTTGTAAGACTTTCTCAATAGGAAAATAATCAGAAATTAAGCAGTAATCTATTTCTATAGGAATTTGGGCAGTCTTTATTTTGAAATCATCGTTAATCCATAACAGTCGTGAATGCCCCAATTGAAGGTGGTTTTCCTTTTTCCAAATTAGTGAATTTTCCATATTACTATCAAGGCTTATTAGCTGCGGATTAGATTGCCCTAAACGTATCCAATGATTGTAAAAGTTATATTCTTGCTTTACAGAATCCTTTATCAACTCTTCACTCATAAAAAACACCCCTTCCCCATTACTAACAATCCCAAAGGCGGTATACTTGTTTACTGAATAAAATACCAATTCATTCTTATTGAATTTTGCGCTATCTCCTTGCCAATCAATGATTTGAAAAAGTACAATCAAAATGAGAGTAAAAAATATTGCTATCCTTTTCTGATAATAAAAAGCATATAGTACAAAGGCTATTATAAAATATATCAACAACACTTGTAAAACATTAAAAAACAAGAAATCAGAAAAGGAATACGGTATACTTTCCATAAACCGTACGACCTTTATTAAGAGTTCAATAAGAAAATTCAAGAGTAACAAGAAAGGCTCGTTAAAGAATTCAAACGTACTAAATGCTATAAAACCCAAGCCACAATAGATAATTACGGGCACTAGCGGAACAACTAGCAAATTAGACAGTAAAAAGTAATTAGAAAATTGATGGAAATAATAAATGATTAAAGGAAATGTGAATAATTGTGCCGACAAGGATACACAAAGTAATTGCCAAATTTTGTCGAGAAGATAAAACCGACAACTTATCAACTCATATAATTTAGGGTAAAGGCTTACAATTCCAAGAACTGCTAAGTAAGACAATTGAAAACCAACTTCATAAATATAATGGGGATTGATAATTAAAAGAACAAAAGCAGAGGCAGATAGAGTGTTATAAAGATTTGTATTTCTATCGATTGCTGAACCGATTGCAATGAAAGAAAAAAGAGTAGCGGCTCGCATTACTGATGGACTTAGATTAGTTAGAAATGCATAAAACCATAGACTTAAAAGAATTAACAACAGCTTTATCCATTTCATAAGTAATTTCCGATTCATAAAAGCAAAAAGAGTATTTAGAAGTAAATAAATGATACCTACATGCAAACCCGAAACAGCTAAAATATGTATAACTCCTGAGCGACTAAAAGACTGCTTTAGCTCTGAATTCATATCACATTTATGTCCAAATAACAAAGCAGAAGAAACGGCCTTCCCATCCTTTGACAAATCGCTTGCATTTAATAATGCAAGTAGATTTTTACGAATGGAAATAATGAATTTAACCACATTCTTTCCTCCTGTATTATCCAAGAGTATAACATCATTTTCAGAAAGGTAAAGTTGATGACTAATACCTTTATGGTATAAATAAGCACTGAAATTAAATTGAAAAGGATTTTTTGGCAACCCTATCTTTTGCGGTCGCTTAATTATCATTAATCTTCTTCCGTACTCAATGGAATCTAATCTTTTATCTAAATACAATAGTAAAGTACCGCAAGTTTGTTTTTCATTAACTGACAACACCTTAGCAATAGTTTTGAATGAATTGGGTTTTTCTATAGGCTCTTCAATAACCTCTAACAAAATAGCATTCTCTTCTGTAAGACTATGGATGTAAAAATTATCTTCGTGCAAGTCTAAAGAATTAGGATTTATCCATACACCTACGGCTAATGAGAAACTCCAAGCCAACACTCCAAACACCCACCTGTAAGTATAGCTTAACCTTACAGTCTTTACGATAAACAACGTAAGTAGTAGAATAAGACAAACGACAATTAAGTGTTCAAAATAGAAGTAGTTGGAAAATAATATTCCTAAAATAAAGGGAATAATCAGACGAAACAGAGGAAGTGAATTCCAAAAATGCATGGCTTTAATTTACTGCCACAAAATAATAAAACTAAACTAGACTAATAGTCTTTGCTGCTCTTTTGGATGCACCACTATCGCCTAACAAGGCTAATAATTCTTGATAATCCTCAAGAATGCGAGATTTATTTTTTTTATTCAAGATTCGATTTAACTCATCGACTAAATTGCTGGTGTTAAATTCGTCTTGAATCAATTCTTTAACCACTTCTTTGTCGCAGATAAGATTGACAAGTGCAATAAACTTTACTTTAACTAACAGCTTTCCTAAAAAATATGAAATTGCCGAAGTCTTGTAACACACCACTTGAGGCACTTTAAGAATAGCCGCCTCTAATGTGGCTGTTCCTGAAGTAACAATAGCTGCCTTACATTCTTTTAATAAAGCATGCGTTTGATTGGACAAGACAGGCATATAAGATTCTTTGGTAATTGAACGATAATATTCCTGAGGGATTGAAGGGGCACCAGCAATCACAAACTGATAATTTTCAAAAGACTTTGCCACCTGCATCATTATTGGTAAAGAAGTTGCAATTTCTTGCTTTCTACTTCCTGGCAAGATAGCGATGATTGGCTTCTCTGACTCAACATTTCTACTATCTAAGTCTTTGAAAGCATCTAGCAAGGGATGACCAACATAAATAGACTCTACCCCATGTTTAGCAAAAAAAGATTGTTCAAAGGGCAAAATAGGTAATAGTAAATCTGTATCTCTTTTTAGTTTATGAACTCGAGATTCTTTCCATGCCCAAACTTGAGGTGTAATATAATACACCACCTTTATATTATGCTTTTTTGCAAATGATGCCATTCGCATATTAAATCCTGGATAGTCCACTAAAACAAGAACGTCGGTTTCAAACTCAAGAATTTCCTTTTTAGCTTGTTTAAAATTCTTTCTTACAGCAGGTAAATTCTTTAAGACCTCCCAGAATCCCATGAAAGCCATCTCACTATAATGTTTGGTCAAATTTAGTCCTTCATTTTGCATACGTTCTCCACCAAAACCAAGAAAAGAAGCTTTGTCATCTATTTTTGACAGCTCTTTTATGAGATTGGCCGCATGCAAATCACCGGAGGCCTCTCCTACTATGAAGTAGTATTTTTTCAAAATAGAAATTTGTTTACCATTACAAATAAGGCTAATAGTATGGTAACCATGAGAATCCCTTGAGCTGGTTTTTCTCTGTTAGACCTTATAAAAATTAGAAACGGTATGAGGTTAAGAAAAGTACACAAACTTAAAACGTGTGTATGAACATCCATAGCTTTAAGCTGGAAATATAAAGCTAACATATCCCCTTCCATAACAATATTAGAATAAATCAGAAAAGCGAGTGTGGGGAGTATCAAACCTAAAACAGCCCCTTTCAAAAATAAGGAGTCTCTAATCATAAGTTCCACAATTTTAAATCAGAAATACAATCATAAGCAGTAATATCGTATTGAACGGGAACAATAGACACATAACCGTTAGCTAAAGCCCATTCATCCGTATCGTTACCCTTATCAAAGTTTTGGAAACTGCCCGTTAGCCAGTAATACGTTCTTCCTGTAGGGTCTTTTCTTTCGTCAAAATCTTCAACCCAATTGGCATCAGCTTGTCGACAAATTTTAAAACCCTTGATATCAGAATAATCTAACTTAGGAATATTTACATTCAAACATCTACCCTTAGGCAAACCCTCTTTCAAAACTTTCTCTACAATTGTTTTCACCACTTGTTTAGATGCGCTAAAATCGGCATCGTGCGAATAGTCTAATAAAGAAAACCCTATGGAAGGAACACCTTCTAAAGCGCCTTCAACAGCAGCAGACATAGTCCCGGAATAAATAACATTAATAGAAGAATTAGATCCGTGGTTAATTCCTGAAACACATAAATCGGGCTTTCTTTCTAAAATTGTACTGACAGCCAATTTAACACAATCAACAGGAGTTCCAGAACATTCGTATTCTATTTGAGGACCATCATCAATATGTATCTGATCACATCTGAGAGTAGAATTAAGAGTTATAGCATGCCCCATTCCAGATTGAGGACCATCAGGAGCAACAACGACAACATCACCAATTTCTCTTACCACATCAATTAAAGCTCTAATTCCAGGAGCATTAATTCCGTCATCGTTTGACACTAATATTAAAGGTCTATCCATTTTTAGAAAGTTTATAGTACAAATTTACCAAAAGAAAGTGAAGAACTTCTATTTTTGCAATCCTATGTCGAAAGTAAAAATAGCTGACCAAAGATACAGTTCAAAAGCATTAAGGAGAATAATGAACCTTTTCCCTCCTTTATTAGTTAACCGAATAAAAATTATTGAAAACGATTCTGAGTTTAAAAATCTAATAGTAGAGATTAAATATTCATGGCTAAATAAAAATATTCAAAAAGCCATTTTCGGAGGAACCATCTTTAGTGCTATAGATCCTTATTATGCTGTAATGTATTGGCAAATTTTTAATTCTAAGGGTATTCCTATGGAAGTATGGATAAAAAAAGTAGACATCAATTATAAAATAGCAGCAACCACAAATTTAAAAATAGCATTCAACTTAAGCGACTCTGATATCGACTTAGCTATCCAAGAACTGAAAAAAGAGGGCAAATACGAAGTCTGGCATACTGTAAAAGCCATCAATAAAAACCAAGAAATTTGCTCTGAAGCTAGAGTATTAGTACACATAAGAAACTCTAAATCACACGATTTAAATATTTTTTAAAAAATATAGACAGACTACATAAAAATTAAAAAGTTTATATATCTTTGTTGTTCCCATTAGGGAGAGGGAAGTAAGTTTTTTCATGGCTTTAAGGGGCTACCCGAGTAGAAATACTCGGGTAGCTTTTTTTTATACCCCTAGCTCCTAAAAAATTATTACCTTTCCAAAAAAAACAAGTTAACTATGAAATCAATAACATTATTATTAGGACTATTTTTTAGTCTAGCCACATTTGCTCAATCTGACGCTATCCTTGGCGATTGGTATAACCAAGAAAAGGACGCTGTCATTAAAATTACTAAAACAGAAAACAACACTTTTCAAGGTCAAATTACTTGGATGCTTAATCCAAACGATGAGAAAGGAAATCCTAAAGTTGATAATTTAAATCCAGACGAATCTCTACAAACTAGACCTAGAATGGGAATGGTGATGATGTATGATTTTGTTCATGATGAAGACAATGTATGGGACGAAGGTGAGATATATGATCCAAAAAGTGGGAATACTTACAGTGGAACTATTACGTTAACTTCTGAAAACAATCTTGACCTAAGAGGATATGTTGGTCTTCCTATCTTTGGACGTACTAGTAATTGGACAAGAAAAACAGACTAATTTCTATATATTTCTTACTCTCTAATAGCTTATCTTTGCACCAAAATAAAATCGGATGCTGAATACAATAGAAGAAGCTATTGAAGACATCAAAGCAGGTAAAATTGTTATTGTTGTTGATGATGAAGATAGAGAGAATGAAGGTGACTTTTTAGCTGCTGCTGATAAAGTTACTCCTGAAATGATAAACTTTATGGCCACTTATGGTCGTGGTCTTATTTGCGCACCATTAATTGAAGACCGATGTGAAGAATTGGAACTTGAATTAATGGTGGGCAAAAATACTGCAGAATACGAAACTCCATTTACTGTATCCGTTGACCTTATTGGTAATGGTTGTACCACAGGCATTTCTGCTAGTGATAGGTCTAAAACGATACAAGCTTTAGTTAACCCTAATACTCGAGCGAGTGAACTCGGCAAACCTGGACATATATTTCCTTTAAAAGCTAGAAAAGGCGGCGTTTTAAGAAGAGCTGGGCATACCGAAGCTGCCATAGATTTAGCTCGATTAGCTGGGCTCTACCCTGCTGGTGTCATAGTGGAGATAATGAACGACGACGGTTCTATGGCTAGAATGCCTGAACTCCAAAAAATTGCTCAAAAGCATCAGCTCAAAATAGTTACCATAAAAGATTTAATAGCTTTCAGAATAAAAAACGAAAGTCTTATAGAGAAACAAATAGATGTTAACCTACCTACTGAAATGGGTAACTTCAATCTTCATGCCTTTAGACAAATTACCAATGACCAAACACATTTAGCATTGGTTAAAGGTGAATGGAAAGAAGACGAACCTATTCTAGTAAGGGTACACTCCTCATGTATTACAGGAGATATTTTTGGTTCATGTCGTTGCGACTGTGGGCCTCAACTAGAGGCAGCAATGCAAATGGTCGAAAAAGAAGGCAAAGGAGTTATCGTATATATGAATCAAGAAGGTAGAGGTATTGGCTTATTAAATAAATTAAAAGCCTATAAACTTCAAGAACAAGGAAGAGATACTGTCGAAGCCAATGAAGAATTAGGCTTTAAAGCTGACACTAGAGATTATGGTGTTGGTGCTCAAATATTACGCTCATTAAATGTTCACAAAATAAAATTGATGAGTAATAATCCCAAAAAACGTAAGGGTCTTATAGGCTATGGATTAGAAATTGTGGAAAATATTGCAATAGAAATTGACTCTAATGAACACAATGAATTTTATCTTAAAACAAAAAGAGATAAAATGGGGCATAGCTTGCCTAACTTGAAAGATGAGTAAATCTATCATTATATTAGGGATTGAGTCCTCTTGTGATGACACTAGTGCGGCTATTATTCAAGATGGTCGTATTCTATCAAACATTATTGGCACACAAAAAGTCCACGAACAATACGGCGGTGTTGTACCTGAATTAGCATCAAGGGCACATCAACAAAACATCATCCCCGTTGTAAACCAAGCTATAAAAGAATCTGGAATTGAAAAAAATCAAATTTCAGCCGTTGCATTTACAAGAGGCCCTGGACTTCTTGGCTCACTACTAGTTGGTGTATCTTTTGCTAAATCATTTGCTCTAGGTCTTGGTGTACCACTTATAGATGTCAATCATATGCAAGGCCATATATTAGCACATTTTATCAAAGAAAAAGATGGAAGTGGCAATCCTCCAAACTTTCCATTTCTATGTCTTACGGTCTCTGGAGGACACACCCAAATAGTAAATGTCAAAGATTATTTGAGCTTTGAACTTATTGGTGAAACCATTGACGATGCTGCTGGCGAAGCCTTTGACAAATCAGCTAAACTTTTAGGCCTACCCTACCCTGGCGGACCACTTATCGATAAATATGCCAAAGAAGGCAACCCAAAAGCATTTACTTTTGGCATTCCAAAAGTCGATGGTCTTAATTTTAGTTTTAGCGGATTAAAAACAAGCATCCTTTATTTTATTCAGAAAAAAATCAAAGAAGACCCTAAGTTTATTGAAAATAACTTAGCAGATATATGTGCTTCCATACAGCATAGCATCATAAATATTTTGATGAAAAAGATAGAAAAAGCGGCAAAAGAAAGTCAAATTAATGACATAGCAATTGCTGGAGGCGTATCGGCTAACTCTGGTTTAAGAAAGCGACTGCAAGAGATGGAACAATCGCATCAATGGAAAACATATATCCCTCCCTTTTCTTACTGCACTGACAATGCAGCTATGATAGCAATTACTGGCTACTACAAGTTTATAAACAATGAATTTTGTAGTCAATCAATTACACCACAAGCAAGGTTAAGTATCTAATTAACCTATTCAAACATTAATAAAAACAATACTCTCATTATAATTGGATATATAAGCTATTTTCTAGTTTAATAACATTCTTTTTTTTAGGTTGAAGATATAAGAAATATTGATTTTTTTATTGAATAACCTTCCTCTTAATATATATTTGTTAGGTACAACCTTTACTTAATATTTATGAAGCATTGTTTTATACTTGTCATTTTAGCTTTAAGCTCGCTTTTTAGTCAGGCACAAACAACATTATGTGAACAAACCTATACAACGGGTAATTATTATGTGTTTGAGGTAGCGATTCCGACAACAGGGAATGGTTTACCTACCATGGATCCATTATATGCCTTTACTAACACAATACAAGATGTTTGGGAAGATAGTTGTTTTGGTGGTCCTTGCACACATACTGTTTACAACGAGTATAGTGAAGACACAATTACAACTTGCATAGTTTACACCCTTACTGACTCATTAGATAATGTTGATACATTAAATTGTTGCTTTAGTCAAATTTGGGATTCAGAAACTATGCAATGGATCATGGATGTTTCACAAGGTAACTTAACCTATGTTCCAGACGACAACTTTGAAACTTATCTAGAAAATAATAATATGGGTAATGGTGTTCTTGGTGACGATTTTGTATTCATCTCAAACATTAGCGAAGTAGAAGATTTATACATAAATAATCTTGGCATTTATGATTTAACAGGCATAGAAGACTTCAGTAGTTTAAAGAGTTTGAATTGTAATTTCAACCCTAATTTATTGCATCTAGACTTATCGAACAACACAGAACTTTTATCTGTCTCTGCAAATCAGATTTGGGGAAATGAAATGGGCAGCCTTGCCACTATTGATATTAGCAACAGTCCTAATCTGCAAACATTAACTTGTTTGCACACTCAAGTAACTGGTATTGACGTGAGCAATTCACCACTACTAACAGTTCTGAACATTGGTCATAATGCAATAGGCTCTATTGATATTAGCAATAATATTTATCTGGAAACCCTTATTGTGGATAATAATCTGATTTCAGAAATTGATGTAACGAATAACATCATCTTAACTACATTGGACATAAGTGACAATCCTAATTTAGAATGTGCTGACATAAGAAATGGCAATAACCTTGAAATATCAGAATTCAATTCTACTGGAAATTCAAACCTATATTGTATCAACGTTGATGACAGCACATATTCAACTAATAATTGGACTAATATTCTTCCTCAAAACTATTTCAGCAATAACTGTGATGACGGCTGTTATAATATTGAAATGAATTGTGAACTTCTAGGCATAATGATTACTTCGTCAACAGAATCGTCCATAAACATGATTTCAAATACTGACTTGTGTATGCCCCCTTCTTTAGGGCCATTTTCTTATGTATGGACTGGCTATACTACAAGTGGTGAGTTTATTGAAATGTATTCGTCAGAAACACTAAGCATATATTTGGGTGATGACATTTATCTTAATGACTCCGTTGTGATTTGTATGGAGCTAACTGCTGCAAATCAAGAGGATTGCGAGGTGTGTGACACTCTATTTTACAATGGGCCTATTTACGAATGGATTAGCATTAATAATCCTGACCAAGCTGTTGATCTTGATTGTGAATTAATAGAAATTGAAATAGCGACTCAAAATGACGACTATATTGAAATGACCTCTAACGCCTTTGAAATAGATGGCGTATTGACCTATACTTGGGCGACTAATGGCCAATATGGAAACACCTTTTATTTTGATGAAAACACGCTTTATGATACTATTGTTAGTTGCATGTCTATTTTAGATCAGTATAATGAAACCTGTGAAGCTTGTGAAACATTTGTTTTAACAGATTACGGCTGGGTGCTTGAATCAGAAAATGTAGTAGACCCCAATGATGTTTTGCTTAATATATGTGACTCACTAAATGTATTCGTATCAAATTCTTCAGAAAACTCTATCGATTTAACAACGAATATAGGCTCATTATTGCCTTTTCCAATGATTGGGAGTTTCAGCTTCAGCTGGGAGTCTTGGGGAAATTATTTGAATGTAGATGTAGTAGAGGGACAAAACGCCTATTTTGACATTCCTAATAATGTAGAATCATTTTACTTTTTATTACAAATCGTTATTAGTAGTGAACAAAGCGAAAGCTCTGCCTTATGCATTTACCCTTTTTTAATTCAATGGGATTCAGCAACAAATACATGGGTAGCCAATAGTTTAACAATGTCACAAATGCCAACTTCTACAAATGAATACTCTCAATCCTATGAGAGAAAACTAATTAAAATAGTAGATGCTTTAGGAAGAAAAAGTCAAGAGAATAAAAGTATGATTTTGTTCTATATGTACGATGATGGGAAAATTGAAAAGAAATTTATAATAGAATAAATGAGGAAATTATTTACCGCTTGCATTTTAAGTTTTTTAGCATTTATAAATAGTGCTAACTCACAAACCAACATCTCTGTAGAGGGAGTAATTCATGCAGATACTATTTCTTATGGTTCTCTTCTATATCTAGATTATTGGATAGTCAATAAGGATACGGTACCATTTTCTAGTGAAATAAATGTAAAAATGGGTGTTGCTAATGTTGAAGGGCCAATATCAATAACGGTAACGTTAGCAAGTTTTAACGAATCAATCGCAGCTGGAGACAGTATTCCGTTTAATTCCTTACTATCAGTTACACCACAATTGTTTCAACAGTCAGGTGATAAATTAGTAGTTATATGGCCTTCGTCTCCTGCACCAATAATAGCCGACACAAGCATCACCCCTATACATATCAAAGAAGGAACTGCTGGAAATATAGGTAGCTTTCAAATGGGCACTGTAGAATTAAATACAATTACCGACCTTCTAGGAAGGAAGTATCGGTCTGTACATTCGATTCCAAATGGGACAATATATATAAGAGATGGTAAAAAATTCATTAAACCTTTAAAGTAATACTGTGAAGTTTTTAGATTCCATAATTGAGTCGCTTTCAAAGGAAGAAATCCGTTTTTACAAATTGTTTGTAGGAAGAACGAATCAATCTAAAGAAAGAAAAGACCTCAAGCTTTTTGACATTATCAAAAAAAGCAAGGATGAAGATTATTCTAAAAAAGCCATAAAATCCCTCAACGTAACGTCAAATAATTTTTACCAACTAAAAAATAGAATTTATCATGACCTAAATAATTCTATGGTTTGGCAACACATCTCTAAAGATCAACAATCGAAATCATTCAGTTACATATTACTCTCCAGGGTTTACAGAGATAAAGGGGAACTCGATTTAAGCTATCATTACTTGAAAACAGCAGAAAAGGAGGCTATTAAACTGGAACTCTTTGAAATATTAGCTATTGTATATTCAGAGATTATTGAGCTGTCTCACGAGCTAATTTCAATAGATTTAGACCACTATTTAAAGCTTAAAAAAGAAAACTCTATAACAAGATCTGAAATTGAAGATATTGACACCCATTTAGCTAAACTGATGTACGACATCAAGACAAAGCAAAATTTTTCAAATTCAGACCCTGCCTTAACCAAAATTTTAAATAAGCATTATCAAAAAAATGCTACCAATAAAAAAGTTTTAGACTCCCAAAGATTTAAACTTAGATTATTTAAAATGTATAGTCGCCTTTTACTTCAAAATAAGGATTACGAAAGCTTAGAAACCTACTTAACAGAATCATACAAAGACTTTAATGAAAATGGACTTTTTAGTCGACACAATCATAACGATAAACTTACACTTCTAACATATTTAACAAATTGCCTTCACAAAACAAATAAGTATAAAAAATCATTAGAAATTGCGAAAACCTTAAAACTCGCAATGGAAGAACACGACGGCTTTTTATTCGATAAATATATATTCTATTATTACAATGCGTTAGTGCTAAATTATGCTAAGGAAAACAAAGAAAAAGCTCTCGAAGTATTACAGTTAGCAAAAGAAAATAAAAGCATAAAAAAACTGCCCGGATACACCTCTTTTATTTACCTTAATACAGGATTAATTTATTACTACAAGGAAAATTACAATCTTGCCAAAAGAAATATTTCTAGACTTATTCAACAAGAAGATTTTCTTTCTCTTGACGTGGCGTTTCAATTCAAACTATTGATTGTAGATTTAATCATTAGACTCAAAATTGGGCAAGATGACATCATCCAAGAAAAGTTAAAAGAATTAAAGTTGAATTATAAAAAAAATCTTAACGACAAAAAATATCAGAGAGACGCCTTAGTAGTAGAAACTATTACTAAGCATATAAATAATATAGATATAGACAAAAAATTAATCTCAAAATCATTAGAAAACTCTACTGATGACGACATTATAAACTATGTCGATTGGATTAAAAACTTGTAGCACATAAATCAAAAGCTAAGTGTCTACAATCCATCTACTAAGAGTCGTCTAAAACTAGTAGTACTCTTAAGAATTTACACTCTTCTCTTTCTGATATTTAATGTAAATTTACAGAATGATGCGAGTTCTAATTTTCTTTCTTTTTATTTCTTCTCAACTAAACGCTCAACAAAAAGAATTGTTTGAATACTCATCAAATTCTGAGATAGAAATTCTTTATGTTGGAGATTATAAAAAAGGAGAGTTAGACATTGAGATGATGAAAAAACAATGGTGGGGGCTCTATGAAAGCAACAAAAATTGTTACATCAAAAAAGTTGAGATAAAAGTTGAAGATTTAGAGCCTGATGTTCAATACGATTGGGAGTATCGAATTTCGGTTGCTGAAAATAAAAATTGTATTGTCCTCATAAGTGGTTTAAGTCTTAATGATAGAAATATTCATCATTTTACTGACAATGATATTCTTAGAGAAAATAAAGATTTCACTTTTGAGTTTGGACCGTACCATACCTTCCTTTCATCAAGCTTACACAATTCAGAGAAAATTGGTGAAATTGAAATCAAAAATTACTCCATAAATTTAAACTACAAAACCGACAAACAACATCAAGAGCAAGAATTATTTATATTTCCTTGTTATGATCATAGACTTTACATTAACCTCTTGTGGGCAGGAGACTTGGATAACGATAGCAAAACGGATTTTCTAATTCAAATTCCTTCACCCTATAACAATGAAATAGGGTTTGCAACAGGTTTATTTCTTTCTTCAAAGGCTAATATGAATGAACTTGTAAAGTTAGTAGCAACTCATAGTTCAACAGGCTGCTAGTAAATTAGTATTATGCTAAATAAAATCAAACTTCTTTTTATACTAATAAGCTCAAGTCTTGTTGTTCAAGGGCAGGAAATAGAGGTAATACATCACATTTCTTCAGATCAGACCTATCCAATTAAAATAAATGAAAATGAGAGCTTGATTATTTATCTAAATTTTTATTCGCCTGGAATTACGAATTATAAAGCTCTACCCTATTTTTTTGTCAACGGATGGTATGAAATGGATGAAAATAGTGAAAAAAAGAATTTAGTAGGAGTTTACCGACCTTCAAACAGTCTGGTTCTTTTTGCACCTATGGACAATGGCCCAACTTATCTTGACTGTATTGATGATACTAGTTTAAATATGGATACCACGACATATTTAGAAAGGTTTTATTTTCCATTAAATGCAAGATCTGAGAAGACAAACAAAGGTGTTTGGATAAATAAAAATCAGAAAACATTCATCAACAATATAGATTTTGACAAAAAAAATGTTTGCCACAGAGTATTCCTAAAAGGTGGTGATTTAAGTAGGGATGTAAATCGTTCTATAGACATCACCGATTTTGTGATTAGTCCCTTTGTAAATAACGATATTTATCTTGAAGACTATAACATTAAGCTTCACAGCTCACATAAAGATAGTTTGGGCAATTCACATATATTGTTACTAATCACCAATGAATATGTCGTTCCCTCATCCTCAAGTTCTGGCGGTTATTATTACCTGATGTTGGACAAATATCAAGTAATAAGAAAAAACAAATACCTTGAAACATATAATCAAGGGAAGTATATTTCGTACAAAGATGACAACTTTTCACACGCCACCAAACAACGGTTTTTAGTTATTGCTGATTGGTCAGATAGTCAGATTATAGGATCATTTATAATAGATAAAGGCAAAATTGAAACTGAGAAAGAGTGGTAAAATAGAACGTATGGATTTAGCAACCTTTTAACATATCTATTTAAGTTAAATGGACGCACAAAACTGTTGAAATTAAGTCCTAAAGAAATGAGATATATTCCGCTTTAGTGAATCTAATCGTCTTTATAATTAGAACTTAAAAAAAATAATATTTTAAATTCTCGGATTATACTAATTTAAATCTCTATTAAATTTATTTTAAGGCTTTCAACAATGTTTCTGCGGCTAATTTCCCTAAATTGTTTGAAGCCAAAGGACTTGAGCCTGTGATTAGCTTTCTATCTAAGCAAACCGTTTTATCCATTTTAGTATTTACGAGATTTACACCAAGACTTTTTAATTTTTCACTCAACCCATAAGGCATTTTACCAGGTAAAAAGCCAAACATAGGTGTTTGATTGTCAACAGAATCAGGGAATACAGCCATATTGTATCCCTCATAAAGAAATTTTTGATTGTTCAAAGTAGTTGCTAAAAAAGAACCAGGTCCATGGCAGAGGCTTATAGTGAATAAGTCATTTTCATGCGCCCAATTTAAAATTTTGCCAACATTAATATCCTCTGGTATTCCAATCATTGATCCATGTCCTCCAGGAATGAAAACGGCGGCATAGGATTCAGTTTTATCAAATGAATTATCTATAAATTCTTGTAGTTTGGTTGGATGTTTAAAACTTGATTCTAGTTCGTTATAAATTGACTTAACATGCTCATCTTTTTCTGGAAACGCCCACATTTCAAATACGACTGGCTTACCCGTCTGAGTAGCTATTTCGAATTCAAAGCCTGCATTTTTTAAATGTAACATTGGCAATAATGCCTCAATTGGATGATTTCCAGTTGAAAACAATTTGCCATTTTTCATTTTCAAGTTTTTTTGTTCTGTGAACACAACTAATATTTTTGACTTTTTACCATTGTATTTTGAGCATGAAATTTTTTCATAATCAGTTTTATTAACAGTTGCAAGTTTTAGAGCGAGTTTAGAAGGACTGTATGAGCCGTCTGATTCTAGCTTTGGAGCTATTCCGAGAATATTTTTAAGCATATCTATTTTTATTTAATGCAAAAATATATTGTTGCACTAAACTGTAAATTAACCTATGATAATAAAGTTATTTATTAATGCTTTCAGATCTAATTCGGCTTAGACTTTGTTGAGTTATACCAAGATATGATGCAATATGGTAATTTGGTGCGTATTGTTCAATATCAGAATATTGTTTTTGGAATAAGCGATACCTTTCTAAAGCCGTTAATCGTAATTGATCTAAGATTCTCTTATGTAAACTTGACACATGTCGTTGAAGGCTTTCTCTTTGAAAGGATTCTAATTCTGGAAATTTGATTAAAATTTCATCTAACTTTATTGAATTAAACTCAATAACGGTAGAATCAGTGATGCTTTCAATTGAAAGTGAACCGATTTCGTTATTGAATAAAGCTATAAAATCACTTATCCACCAATCTTTAATTGCAAATTGTAAAGTATGTTCTTTGCCATCCTTTTGCACATGAAAAGACCTTAAACATCCATCAATAACAAAAAATGTTTTTTTCACCTTATGACCTTGTTTAAGTATTAATTCACTTTTTGTTAGGCTTTTTATTTTAGCAATAGAATAGATCTCTCTCTCTGCTTCTGCAGTAAGTGGAGTGATGTTTTTTATTTTATTGATTAATGTTGATATTACATCAATATTGTTATTTGACACTTATTTTTAGGTTTGATTTATTTGTAAAAATACTATTTAGAAAGCACAAAATCGAAAGAGCATCTCAAAACTAGAAATATTCCCCTTGGTAGACCTATGCATACTTAATATTGAACTTTAATCTGACAAAATTTTAACATATGTTACAAATTCAAATTAATTTTATTTAATTCACCTATGGGTTATGTTTCTTTACTAAATTTGATTTTTTAACTTTTAACAATTAAATATGAAAAAGATTTTATTTTTATTACCCGTTTTATTTTTATGTATTTTTATCTTGTAAAAAATGTAAGGATTGTAGTTGTTCACAGGTCATTTCACAAACTGGCATGCCAGATGTAACTCAGGATGTTGATTTTAATAATATATGTGATGACGACTTAGAAGAAATTGAGGGGACAATTACCTATACTCAAAGTGTAGCAGGGATATCTCAAACTGTAGAGCAATCTTGCGAATGCAAATAATTAATCAAAAATATTTGAATAAATAAATGCGAAACCCACTCATTTGAGTGGGTTTATTTTTTAGTGGGCTAAAGCGTCCTTTTATTGAACTTTTTTGAATAACTCTATTATTTAGCGTAGTATAAAAATGATAAATAAGCCTTATTTTAATTTTAATATATTTATTGAATGAGAAATTTAATTTTTTTAACATTTTGTTTTTTATCCTTAAACATTGTTCTAGCACAAACTACATACACTGATATTGCCCCAATACTTTTTGAAAAGTGTGCTCAATGTCATAGAGATGGAGGAGGAGCTCCTTTTTCAGTTTTAGAATACGATGAAACTTTCATGTACAGAAATTCAATTTATCATGAAGTTTCGGAAGGATATATGCCACCATGGGCTCCTGACACGAGCTATATGCATTTTATTGATGAACGTGTTTTAACTCAATCCGAGAAGGATGCTATACTTAGTTGGGTTGATGATTATGCTCTGCCTGGTGACACAACTGCATTACCGCCTTTACCAGAGTTTTCTTCATATATTCTTAATGGTGAGCCAGACTTAATAATAAACACTCCTGTGTTTGCTAGTAATGCATTTGAAGAAGATGCTTATAACACCTTGGTTATTCCCAGCGGCTTAGAGTCAGAAAGATATATAAGAGCTATTGAGATTGTCCCTGAAAATCCTGAGTTAACTCACCATGTTTTATTCAATGCCGATTATAGTGGCGTAATTACTCAAGATTTGTCTGGCTCTAGCGCTAATCTTGTTGGAGAAATATATATAGGAATTTATACACCCGGAGGAAATCCTATTATTTTCCCAAACACTTCTGAGTTAAAAATGGGTGTAAAATTACCTGCTAATGCTGATTTTGTCATTCAAATTCATACACCTAATTATGTATCTACTGGACCTAGTTATGGATTAGATGTGAATTTGCAAGTGAGATTATATTTGTATCCCGAAAACGAATTGGGAATACGGGAAGTGGTTTCACGAACCCCATTACAATATTGGGAAGGAGATTTTTATATAGAGCCAAACGAGGTTAAGACTTTTAGCGCCGAATCAGAACCTGTAGAATCTAATATATCATTATATAATGCCCTACCTCATTCTCATAAAATATGTACTGAAATATTAAATTATGCGTCTAATGGAAACGACACTATTCCATTAATTAAAATTGACCAGTGGGATTTTAACCATCAACAATATTATTATTTTGAGAATATGGTGAAGGTTCCATCGTCTTATAAGTTTTATTCAGAACATAAATATGACAATACTGTTGCTAACCATCACAATCCGTTTAATCCTCCAGAGTTAATAACAGTAGGATTAAATTCGAACGATGAAATGTTGTTTGATACTTTTCAAATGCTAGATTATCAGGAAGGAGATGAGAATATCAATATTGATAGTATATTACAGAATGACCCCTTACTCATCAACACCACTCCTATTAATGATTTTGATAACATCTTGTATTTTAATTCCTATGTTGCTCCAAATCCAGTAACAAATCATTCAGCTATTTATTTTCCTAATCTTGAGAGTTCACCACAGACAGCTTTAATGTTGAAAGTTTTTGATTGTTTTGGTCGAGGTATAAATTTAAAATATCAAAATAATAGGGGGTTCTTTAGCTTTAATAAAGGAAAACTTTCCTCTGGTGTATACTTTTACTCAATATATGATAATAAAAAAATATTATCTAATGGGCAGTTTTTAATTGCTGAATAAATAAGTTTGCGAAAAATAAAAAGTTCACATGATAACCATTTGGAATCGCTAAACAATGCGAACTAAGGAAAAGGTAAAAATGAATTATAATTATATACGCACTATCAGTTTACACAAACGTTGTATGAAATTAAAAAAGATAAACCGAAGAAGAAAAATCTTAATTTCAGTAATAATAATTTTAACTTTTGTTTTAAATGCCAAATCACAAGATACTCTTGTGTCGGCTTTTTTTGGACTTGATAATGGACTCCCAAGTCTATTATGTAATCAACTTGGAAGCCAGTTAGATGGTATGCCTGTTAATTTTAAATTCCCATTAGATGCATCCAGTTTATCGGAAACTGATTTTGAAGTTTTAGATAGCCTTGGAAATATACATACCCCAATTTGTGTTTTTTTGGCCCCAGCTAATGAAAACGGAGAAAATCGAACTGTGCTATTAATAGGTGAATTTGGTACCGCTGTTACTAATCCACCTGTTGAG
>JAQWJZ010000006.1 GCA_029248105.1 Flavobacteriales bacterium | reverse complement strand
GATACGGATGAGCACCTGGTGCCATTATTGGCTACGATACCTTTCCAGTTGCTATCATACCACATTGCTGTGATGAGAAATTGTAATGTGGATCAGCCTAGAAATTTAGCGAAGTCGGTTACTGTCGAGTGATAACTATCTGATTATCAGGTAGTTAGGTCAAAATTAAGGTGTTTGATATTTCCCAACTATAATCAATTTCATTTAACTTCAACTCCATCTTTAAATGTTTTGATTTCTTTTAACTTACCATTACTTTCCCAATAGTATTTCCAAAGTCCATCTTTCTTACCATCAACTAAAGTAGACTCTTCTTGTAATTGACCATTTTCATAATATATTTTGATTTCTTCAGTTTGTGAGAAACTTAAAATTGATATAAATACAAATACTAGTAGTGTGTATATTTTAATCTTCTTCAACTTCTTCCCCATCTTTAAATGTTTTGATTTCTTTTAATTTACCATTACTTTCCCAATAGTATTTCCAAATTCCATCTCTTTTATAATTTCCAACAAAATTTCCTTCCTCTTCTAGGTTACCATTTTCGTAATAGAATTTCCAAAATCCATCTTGTTTTCCATCTACAAAATTTCCTTCAGAATTTAATTTACCATTTTCCCAATAAAATTTCAAAAATCCATCTTTCTTACTATCAATTAAAGTGTATTCTTCTTTTAATTGACCATTTTCCCAATATTCTTTTACAAGTCCATCTTTCTTACCATTAACTAAAGTGTATTCTTCTTTTAATTTACCATTCTCATAGTATAATTTTATTTCTTCAGTTTGTGAAAAACTTAAAATTGATATAAATACAAATAATAGTAGTGTGTAGATTTTAGTCATAATTTATTTATTGAATTTTTCTCTATGACGTTTTAGATACTTTTTCATTCCTTCACTCACTGGTATCTTTATTTCATCATTTATATTTAAAGATTCTCTGTTTAACGAATCTATTTTTTCTGAAATTAATATATAACCATCATCTTCAAAACTAATTAGATGTTTATCAAACAATGAATCAATATTTGGATATAATAATATTCCATTTTCTACATCTAATCTTTCATCATCATTTGATTCGGACCAAGAAACTATATGAGAGGATATTAAAATACTTTTTAGGTTTGAATATTCTATTTCTATATTCAATGTGAAATAGTTTTTTCCTTATCTTTTGTTTTTAGTGATGTTATATTTTCAGATATTTTAAAACTTATTATATACCTAAACTCTCACGTCCAATATTCATGTGATATAAATTGATTTAATCGACTTTATTCAATTATATGGGGTAGTGGTTGATTAGTAAATCAATACGTTAAAATCCATAATAATTAACCGTAAATAATATTAGTATGATAATACTCGTGCTATGAATTTACATATATTTATTTCAAAATTTGTAGTTATCTTCGAAAACTACTTCAATTTTCCATTGATGAGAATAGAACAGCTTACATTTACGAGGTTTATTGCAGCGATATCCATAGTTATATTTCATTATGCTAAAGATATACCTCCTTTTAATTTTGACTTCACCTCTTTTTTGTTTCAACAAGCTAATTTAGGAGTTAGTTACTTTTTTATACTTTCGGGTTTTGTGATGATTATTGCTTATTGGCAAAAGGACAAAGTACCGTTCTTAAATTTTATGAAAAAACGTTTTGCGAGAATTTATCCCGTAACTTTTTTGGCGGCAGTTTTGTTATTGTGTTTTAAAGTGTTGGAGCATTTTCTTTTTCCTGCTAACAGCGATTTAAACCTCAATGACTTTTTACTTAGTATTAGTCTTCAACAGGCTTGGATACCGGCTAAAGCGATGTCATTTAACACCCCTGCATGGTCCATAACGGTGGAATGGTTTTTTTACTTATGCTTTCCTTTTTTGTTTAATCGTTTTTATAAACGCCCCAAGTTGTGGACATTCTCCATAGTTACTTTTTTAATATGGGCATTTAGCCAATTTATATTGCATTATCTTTTAGAGTCTTCCTACTACACGGGTTTTCCATCTGCCAGTCATAGTTTTATACATTATTTTCCTCTGCTTCACTTGAATGAATTTTTAGTGGGTAATATCTCGGGGATTTTATTTCTGAAATTTTTAAAAGACAAAAGAAAAAATTACGACTTTATGATTTTAGGGCTTCTATTACTTGCAGCTATTATTTTGAAATATAATTCACATCTCAATTTCCATAATGGCTTATTGGTCGTAATATTCTTGCCTTTAATATTATTAATTTCCAATAATAATGGACTACTCACTAAATTATCCAATTTAAAATGTTTGGTTTTTTTAGGAGAAATCAGTTTTGGTATATATATATTACAAAAACCCATCTTTATGGCCGTTAAAGGAGTTTTTATATCCTTAAAGTGGGATGAGCCAATTTTACAATTTTATATTTCTTTACTCTCTTTGTTGCTTGTATCGGCTGTTAGTTTCAAATACTTCGAAGGGCCACTTCGAAAAAAGATTTCTAATTTTAGTGTTTCAAAAAGCTCTTAGCGAACTTTAATTGAGATCATGGCTCAAAAGCAAAAAAAGCCCCTCTACTGAGGGACTTTTTAATGATATTTCAACGGTGTTATGATTCTTGAAAACGTCTGCTAACCTCTTCCCAATTCACGACATTAAAGAAAGCTTCAATATAATCGGGTCTTCTATTTTGATAGTTAAGGTAGTAGGCATGTTCCAATACATCTAGACCCAGTATAGGTGTTCCGCCGCAACCTGAAGACATTAGTGGATTATCTTGATTTGGTGTTGAGCATACGCTTAGGCTACCGTTTTTAACACATAGCCAAGCCCAGCCAGAGCCAAACTGAGTGGCAGCAGCGTTTGAAAATGCTGTTTTGAAGGCGTCGAATGAGCCGAAGGCATTATTTATTGCATCGGCTAAATCACCACTTGGCTGACCGCCGCCATTAGGACTCATAACGCTCCAAAATATACAATGATTATAGTATCCACCTCCGTTATTTCTTACGGCAGCAGACAATTCGCCACCAAGAATAGACTCTATAGATTGACCATCTAAATCAGTGCCTTCTATGGCAGCGTTTAGTTTTGCAGTATAACCTGCATGGTGTTTTCCATGGTGTATTTCCATAGTTCTAGCATCTATATGTGGTTCTAAAGCATCGTAGGCGTACGATAGTTGGGGTAATTCAAATGACATATCTTAATAAGATTAAATTAATAATTGAGTACAAAAATAAAAAATTACTGCAGTATGGCTTGTTGGAATGTATAATCAATTTTATGGATAACAGGAAAAAAGCCATCATCGTTCCAAATATTTCTTGCGATATATGCTTTTAGCTGAGTCGATAAAATAGATTTATCATAATCGCTAAGCTCAGATACTGGTATTATAACTCCTGCAGTTCTGCAATAGTCTGCTAATAGGTTAAAATCGTTTGTATTTATTTCAAATAAGGAAATAAAATTTGCTAACTCTTGGCTTTCTAGTTCCGATCGGTGCTGATTGGTATAATCGAAAGCATATTGCCTAATCAAATCTTTACGGTTAGCTTCAGATATAGACCTGTGATACGAATTGGTGTCTAATGGAATAAAGATATCTGGCATTATTCCGCCGCCACCATAGACGACTTTGCCTTTTGGAGTAATGAATTTAAGACTATCATTGAATTCGATGCTATCCTTTGAAAGTAGCTCACCACTACTTAACCTATCCACCAAATCGGTAGCGTAGTCTTCACCTTGACCTTTAGCATAAGGGCGTTGGATACACCGTCCTGTTGGGGTATAATAGCGTTGTGTAGTTATACGATAGGCAGAGCCATCGGGGTGTTCAAATTGCTCTTGCACTAATCCTTTTCCAAAAGATCGACGACCTACAATAGTACCTTTATCATTGTCTTGCAAGGCGCCAGCAACAATTTCACTAGCTGAGGCAGAACCTTCGTCAATAACCACTGTTACAAGCGTATTGATAAGTAGCCCTCTTTTATTGGAAAAATACTCTTCTTTATCTCCCAAACGATTTTGGGTATAGACAATGAGCAAATCTTCTTCCAAGAATTCATTACTTATATTAATTGCCGCACCAAGGTATCCGCCTGGGTTATTTCTTAGGTCAAGAACGAGTTTTTCCATGCCACTTTTTAGAAGTTTTTTGGAGGCGTCCATAAATTCTTCATAAGTATTTGCTGCAAAGCGATTAACTTTAATATAGCCTGTTTTATCGTCTATCATATAAGATACATCCACACTATAAATTGGAATTTTATCTCTAGTTATCTCAAAATCGAGCAACCCCTGATGCCCTTTTCTTAAAATACCGACACTCACTTTAGTGCCTCTTTTACCTCTTAACAAATCAAACACATCTTCGTTTTCTAGACCTGTACCTGCAATGGTATCGCCATTGACAGAAACGATTTTGTCGCCAGATAATATGCCAACGCTTTGTGATGGGCCACCCGAAATAGGAGCAACGACCAAAATGGTATCGTCCAGTAAATTGAATTCTACACCAATTCCGTCGAAACTTCCTTCCATAGGCTCGTTGACAGATGATAAATCTTTAGCTTTTATATAGTACGAATGGGGGTCTAATTCTTTAAGTAGATTACTGACCGCTTTTTCTATCAGTTCTTCTCTATCAATGCTATCGACATAAGCCTCTTCTAATTGAGAAAGAACCAGGTTAAATTTGTTTAAGTCGTTTTGCTGAAAGCTCTCAAAATTTAAGAGCTTTCCAAGATAGATGCCAACAATAAGTATAAGGGAAAAAATGAGGGGACTAAAATGGGATTTTTTATTCAACATCCATAAAGTGTAAGAGTTCTACATTCGCTTTTTTTAGGAAGTCTAGTCCTGTTGTATCTTTGTATTCGTCAAGATAGACTAGTCTTTTAATACCCGACTGGTGAATGAGTTTGCTACATTCTTTGCAAGGAGAAAGTGTTAAATATAAGGTAGCTCCTTTACAGTCGTTAGTAGAACGAGCCACTTTCATAATGGCATTGGCTTCGGCATGAAGAACGTACCATTTGGTATTACCCTCTTCATCCTCGCAAGTGTTTTCGAAACCAGAAGGACAGCCATTGTATCCATCCGAAATAATCATTTTGTCTTTAACGATGAGCGCCCCTACTTGCTTTCTTTCACAATGCGAAAGTTTGGCCCATTCTTGAGCCATCTTCAAATAAGCCTTGTCGTATTTCCTTTGTTTCATTAGATCGATAGAATAGTGGGCACAAAAATACAAAAAAAACCCCCTCATAAATTGAGGAGGTTTTCGTACCCGAGGCCGGGGTCGAACCGGCACGATATTGCTATCACTGGATTTTGAATCCAGCGCGTCTACCAATTCCGCCACTCGGGCAAATTTTAGCGACAGCAAAGGTAAATTCTTTTTTGGCATACTCCAATGAAAGTGTTGAAAATAGTTTTAGGATTACTCAATTTTTCTATCTTTGCCAACCATAAAATTATTATGTCATCAAAAGTTAAAATATTTGCCGCTTCTGCTAGTAAGGAATTAGCTCTTACAATTGCTGAAAAATTTGGTCAGCCTTTAGGCGATACCTCATTGGTATTTTTTAGTGATGGGGAGTTTGAGCCTTCTTTTGATGAAACGGTAAGAGGATGCCATGTTTTTATTGTGCAGTCAACCCCTCCGCCATCTGATAATTTAATGGAGTTGTTATTGATGATAGATGCAGCTAAAAGAGCATCAGCCTACAAAATAACAGCGGTAATGCCGTATTTTGGTTATGCTAGACAAGACAAAAAAGGGAAACCAAGAGTGCCGATAGGGGCAAAACTGGTTTCTAATTTATTGACCGCAGCTGGTGTAGATAGAGTCATTACTATGGATTTGCATGCCGACCAAATTCAAGGCTTTTTTGAAGTACCCGTAGACCATTTGTTTGCCTCAACATTATTTGTGCCGCACATAAAAAATCTTAATCTTGCTAATCTGTGTATTGCCTCGCCTGATATGGGTGGAACAAAACGTGCCAACACCTATGCTAAGTATCTACAAACAGATGTTGTAGTATGTTACAAGCACAGAGACAAAGCTAATGAGATAAGTAAAATGATGCTTATTGGTGATGTTAAAGGAAAAGATATTGTACTAGTTGATGATATGGTAGATACAGCAGGTACACTTACTAAAGCCGCCGATTTAATGATTGAAAATGGCGCACGAAGTGTAAGAGCTTGTTGTACACACGGCATACTTTCGGGTAGTGCCTACGAAAGGATAAATAATTCTCAGTTAGCGGAACTTATTATTACCGATACCTTGAGAAAAGAACATAAAAGTGATAAAGTTAAAGTGATTGAGGTTGGAAACTTGTTTGCAGATACTATAAATAGAGTATTCACCAAACAGTCCATTAGCTCAAACTTTATAAGTTAATTATTAACCATTATTTTTTATTTAAAATGAAAACATTTGCATTAAGTGCTGACGTTAGAGAAACTAACAAAATAGCTAACAGAGCACTAAGAAATCAGGGTAAAGTACCATGCGTACTTTACGGGGGAGAAAAGCAAGTGTACTTCTCTGCTACAGAGAATGACCTTAACAAGCTTGTTAATACTCCAGACGTATATTTGTTGAACATTGATATAGATGGAGAAAGCTATCAAGCTATCCTTCAAGACATTCAATTTCATCCGTTAACAGACAGAATTGTTCACATTGACTTCTTACAAGTATTTGACGATAAAGAAGTAACGGTAAGTATTCCTGTAAACTTCATTGGCACTCCAATTGGTGTACGTAACGGGGGTAACTTATTAGTAAGAAGAAGAGCTATCAAAACACGCGCTATTCCTGCTAACTTGCCAGACGCTATTGAAATCAATATCGAAGATTTGAAAATTGGAAAATTCCTTTACATCGGAGATGTCAGAGACGAGAAATACACTTTCCTTGCAGAGGATAAATCTGTAATTGTTGGTGTGAAAACCGCTCGTGGTGCTATTGAAGATGAGGAAGAAGATGTTGAAGGCGAAGAAGGCGAAACAGCTGAAGGAGGAGATGCTCCAGCTGCTGAAGCCCCAGCTGCAGAATAATTTTTTTCTATCTTTAAACAATGAAATACCTCATTGTAGGATTAGGAAACCCTGGTGTCAAGTATGAAAATACACGACACAATATAGGATTTAAAGTATTGGACACTCTAGCAGAGTTGTCCAATACTTCTTTTAAGGAGGAAAAACATGCCCATTATGCCTCGTTAAAACATAAGGCCAGAACCTTCCATCTTATTAAGCCAACTACCTTTATGAACCTGAGCGGCAAGGCACTCAATTATTGGCTTCAGCACCTTAAAATTGACTTACAAAATGTTTTGGTGGTTACCGATGATATAGCTTTACCTTTTGGCACTTTACGACTAAGAGGGAAAGGCTCTGACGGAGGTCACAACGGATTGAAAGATATCAACTATTATTTGGGGCATACTAAATACGCTCGCTTGCGTTTTGGGGTGGGCGATCAATTTCTAAAAGGGCAACAAGCTCAATATGTTCTTTCCGAATGGACTGCTGACGAACAAGCCGATTTGCAAGAGCGTATAGAACAAGCAACTAAAATGATCCTCTCATTTGGCACTATAGGATTAGCTCACACGATGAGCAATTTTAATGGTAAGTAAAAGTTTTTTAATGTAACTTTGCACTACTTTTGGCGAAACCTTAAATACGCCAATTGATTAAGTATGTAAGACCATGAAAGAGATTATTTTTTTACTAAACACCACTCGTTTTAAATTAAAGCATAATGTATTTTTAATAATACTCACCTTGCTATTATTATATTCTTGCACTTCGGTTCAGAAAACAACTCAGGCAAAGGATCAAAGCAGTTCAGCTGTTCCAATAACAACAAAACAAGACTCTGCCCAAACAAAATTATTGCACCACATACTAGAGGGAAAATTACTGCCAGAATACAAATCCTTAATATTTAAAGAAAACTAACCCCCATATTTAATTTGCTATGAAAATCTTTACTCAATCATTAATCATTTTATTCACTTTTATTTTTAAAACCTTATTGTTCGCACAAGGCTATGACCAAGCAGTTAATTCTAGCGCATCTGGTCAAGAATGAGAAGCTCATATTGCTATTAATCCACTTGATTCCAATAAATTAGTCGTTGGTTTTATGCAAACGGGTTCTGTAGTTGGATTTAAAATATTTCACTCATCTAACGGGGGAGATAGTTGGCAAGAGTCGCAATTAAATATTTCAGCAGCTTTACAAGATTTTTCCCCCTCATATACTCCAGCCGGTGGGGGTGATATTGTATTTGCGTACGATAAGGAAGGGACTTTGTATTGTTCTTGGATTTATTTATTAGCAAACCCTTCGGACCTCAACTACCTGTCCAATTTATTATGGCGTTCTTTTTGGGCAAAATCAACAGATAATGGTCAAACCTTTACTTTTGAAGATGGAGATAAAAATTTTTTTGGCAAAGGCGTATTAGATTTAAGTAGTGGTCAATTACAAATTGTCGACACAGAAACAGGTATATGCGATAGGCAATGGATGGCAGTAGATATGACAGATGGCTCATATTCTAATCGCACCTATATTTCTTTTCTACAAGGCTCAATAAGTTATGGTTTTGGTTTAGTTGTTAAAACACTAAATAATCAGAGCACAGCATTTGAAAATCCTGTTTTGGCTTACGAAGGTGCTATTCAGCACGCTAATATTCGTGTAGATAAAAATGGGATCTTACATTGTTCGTTTATTAATACAGAGCAAAATACAGTTCTTTACATAAATTCTAGTGATGGTGGACAAACGTTTTCTGACCCTTACCTCATATATCAAGGAATTTCATTAATGCCTAATTCTAACAATATTGTTATAAATAATCGTGAGAGTGGCGCCCCTTCGTTAGCTATCGATGGTGACGACAATTTGCACTTAGTGTGGTCAGATATTGACTCTACAGTGATATCGTTTTACTCTAAATCAACAGATAATGGTCAGTCTTGGACCGACCCTCAACCTTTGACAGATTATTTCAATGATATGGTTTTTATGCCAGTAGTATCAGCTAAAGAAAATAAAGTTAGTATCGGGGGAAATATCGTGAATGATGAATTAAAATCAGAATATAAAATAATTTATTCTAGAGATTATGGACAAACATTTTTATATCCTAAATTGATGAGTACTGACATCATCGATTTTGATGCTGTTGGACAAGATGTATTTGTAGGGGATTACAGTTCTGCAGTTCGTACTTATTGTAACATATATAGTTTGTGGACTCACTGTGTAGGTTCAAATTGTCAGCAGTACGTTGCTAAATACGATGAGTGTAATTCAACAAGTATTACAGAGCATACACCAATAAATAGTACGTTTTCAATTGACAAAATCTATCCTAATCCAGCAACAGAGAATGTTTTTATAGAACTTCAGTAGGAAAATAACGAGCAATTTTCATTAGAAATTTTAAACCTCAAGGGACAGAAAATATTTTATGACAGCTATGATATAGCCGAAGGGGAAATTAGAATT
>JAQWJZ010000005.1 GCA_029248105.1 Flavobacteriales bacterium | reverse complement strand
ATAGATTATTCAGCTCAATACTATCAGTCAATTAATGATGTGAATTTACATTACATTGTTGACCCACATTCATTTATTTTTGAATTATTGATAAATAGCGGACTATTAGCCACACTATTTTATATGGGCTTAAATATTTGGATATTAGTCAAGAATTGGACGTATTCAAATTATGATATTTTTATACAGATTATAATATTTAATCTGTTGCTTTTTTCGTCTAGCTCATCTCTTTTTATCTGGCCTATCTATCTTTTTTTAATTATATACATTTGCAAAACAGCTCAACTTGAAAACTGAGCACTAATTTAATTGTTACTATTATGGATGTTTTTAATTTGTTGAAGTCATTGCTTAACTTTTTTCAGAGACAGTGGAAGTTCATTTCTACGTTTTTTATTATTGGATTACTACTTGGTTTAGTGTACGATTTTGTCAAAACACCTTATTATGAATCTACTGCAATTGCTACTTCTGGATTATCTTATTTTGAAGGAATTATTGATCCTACAGAATTGGATTACCCTATAATTGACCAGAAAATCGCTATTGATATGGTCAATGCCGTAGGTAGTGTAGTCGAGTCTTCAGAGCATGAAATTTTGGCTAATATTCTTCAAATATCCACAGAGGTAGCGCATACTATTAAGTATATAGAGGCTGAGCAACTTTACGAATTAGATTTGGAGAATAGAAGGCAGAAACTTTCCCAATTTCAAATCATAATAAGAGTAACAGATAATCAATCTATACCTTTAGTTAGTGATGGGCTTTACGATTATTTTAATAAAAATGCCTACTCTAATAAGAATTATACTTTATTTAAAAAGCAGTCACCTGAGTTGATGACTTACTTAGATGAAGAAATTGAAGATTTAAAATCATATAGAAATAATATTAAAAATAAATCTGATGTAGAGCTTAGTTCTATATCTATTGCTAACGATAAGAGTGAATTGCTGCAGAATCAAATTATCCAGTTGTATGAGAGAAAACAATCTATCGAAAGAGATTTGGAGTTATTAAAGCCACTTTCTTTTGTGTCTTCTTTTGCAGTTTATGAGAATCCAAAAAGTAGGACCTTATTTAGAGTTAGCATTCTTTCATTTGGGTTTTTATTTCTAGGCTTTATGATTGCTCTTTTCAAGGACGTTAACGCTATTATTCGCCGATAATGAAAGTTTGTCACTTGACATCTGTGCACACTAGATACGATACAAGAATCTTTTTGAAAGAATGTAGTAGTCTTGCCACAAATGGACATGAAGTTAGTCTGATTGTTGCCGATGATTTAGGAGATGAGTTAAAAGGTGGTGTGAAAATACATGATGTAGGTAAAAATAATTCTGGTAGATTAAGTCGTTTTACAAAAACGACTAGAAACGTTTTCAGAAAAGCTATCGGAATAGATGCAGATGTATACCATTTTCACGATCCTGAACTAATGCCTTTTGCTTATTTGTTAAAGCTCAAAGGTAAAAAGGTTATTTATGATGCACATGAAGATTTGCCTAGACAATTATTAAGTAAACCCTATTTAGGTAAGGTTAGTAAGAAAATTTTATCTTTTTTAATCGAAAAAATTGAAAACTTCTTTGCTTCAAGATTCACGGCTATCATTACTGCTACTCCATTTATAAGAGATAGGTTTCTTAAATTAAACAATCATACAATCGATATTAATAATTTTCCTATTATCAGTGAATTTGAAGATTTTTCGGAACACCCAAAGAAAGATGAAATATGTTATGTAGGAGGTCTTTCTCAAGTAAGAGGTATCTTAGAGGTTGTTAAATCTTTAGATAATTTAAATTCAATTCAATTCAATTTAGCTGGATTATTTAATGATGCTAATTATGAAAAGAAAGTGAAGTCACAACCTTCTTGGTCAAAAGTTAATGAGTTAGGATTCATAGACAGAGAAGGTATTAAGAACGTCTATTCCAAGTCAAAGATTGGTATTGTGACATTACATCCAATAGTCAATTATCTTGATTCACTTCCTGTTAAGATGTTTGAATACATGGCTTCTGGACTACCAGTAATTGCCTCTGATATTTCATTATGGAAAAGTATTATTGATGAAAGTAAATGTGGTATTTGTGTAAATCCATTAAGCCCTAATGACATTGCTAAGGCAATAGATGAAATGATACAAGACCCAAAGGCTTTAAAAACAATGGGGGTTAATGGAAGAAAAGCTATTGTCCAAAAATACAATTGGTCTATTGAGGAAAATAAACTTTTAAATTTATATAGTAATCTATGAAGTTAATAACTATAGTTGGGGCTAGACCACAGTTTATTAAAGCGGCGGCAGTAAGTAGAGCATTTAAAGAATTCTTTGAGATTGAAGAAATTATTATCCATACGGGACAACATTTTGATGCCAATATGAGTGACGTATTCTTTGAAGAATTACATATACCTAAGCCCCATTACAATTTAGCTATCAACAGTTTAAGCCATGGCGCAATGACAGGTCGTATGATGGAATCAATTGAGGCAGTTATTTTGAAAGAAAAACCAGATTATGTATTGGTTTATGGGGATACCAATTCAACTATTGCTGGGGCATTGGCGGCTAAAAAACTTCATGTTAAAGTGGTTCATGTTGAAGCAGGATTGAGAAGTTTTAACACTAAAATGCCCGAAGAGATAAACCGAATATTAACAGATAGGATTAGTGATGTTTTATTCTGCCCAACAAATGAAGCTGTCAAGAACCTTAATAATGAAGGTTTTCAAAATATTGATTGTCAAATCATAAAGAATGGCGATGTGATGCAAGATGCCGCCCTTTACTATAAAGACTTGGCTAAAAAACCGTCTTTCGACTTGCCAGAAGAATTTGTTTTATTAACCATGCACAGAGCCGAAAACACTGATGATTTGGATAAGCTCAAAAACATTATATCTGCTCTGAATAGTATTCATCAAAAAATGCCTGTTTTTTGGCTCATTCATCCACGAACTAAGCAAATCATTAATAGTCAGTCAATAGACGTTAAGTTTCATGTTTTTGATCCAGTAGGTTATCTAGAAATGATATATCTTCTTGAGCATTGCAGCTTAGTCATGACTGATAGCGGTGGTTTGCAAAAGGAAGCCTTTTTCTTTTCTAAAAACTGTGTTACACTTAGAGAAGAAACTGAATGGGTGGAGTTGATAGAAGGCGGATTTAACGTGTTAGTTGGTTCTGATGTTAATAAAATAAATGAGGGGTTTGATAATATGTCTAAAAAGCAAAACGATTTTAGTGTTGATTTATATGGCAAAGGTCAAGCGTCAAGAACTATTGCTTCACAATTGATAACACATAAAAAAGCAAATGACTAAGGATTCAAAGGTAGTATGGATTATTAATCAGTATGCTGGTTCACACAAGCATGGAATGACTTTTAGAAGTTATTTCTTAGCTAAAGAATTCATTAAACGTCATAAGGTTACTATTTTTTCAGCTTCCTTCTCTCATGTAATGAGTAATCCGCCAACTGTCACTCAAACTTTCAGTAAAGAAAATATTGAAGGTATAGAATATCAATGGCTTAAAGTGCCTATTTACAATAACTCTAAAAGTTTAGGTAGAGTACTTAGTATGTTTGTCTTTTTATATCGCCTTTTCTTTTTCAAGACCAAGACTTTAGATAGCCCAGATGTAATAATTGTATCTTCTATTTCTCCATTTCCAATATGGAAAGCATACTTTTGGTCTAGGCATTACAAGGCTAAACTTATTTTTGAAGTAAGAGATATTTGGCCATTAACGATAATTGAATTAGGTAATTTTAAAAAAAACAACCCTTTTGTTTTTCTTTTGCAGATAACTGAAAATTTTGCTTACAAGGTTTCCGATTATGTAGTTTCCGTTCTTCCTAATGCATTTTCTCACATGAAGAATCACGGATTGGATAAGAAAAGGTTTGTACATATCCCTAATGGTATTGATTTAAATATGACTCTTCAAAAAATTAAGCCAGAAATAGCAAGTCAAATACCAAAAAATAAATTCATCATTGCATACACTGGCGCTGTAGGGATTGCCAATTCGTTAATTACATTTGCTAAAGCAGCTAATTTATTGAAAGATAATAATGATATAATATTCCTAATTGTTGGTGATGGAAGCGAAAAAGAAGATATATTGAAGTATAAGTTGCAGAATAAGCTTATAAATTTAGTTTTAATTGATCCTATTCCGAAAAAGAATGTTATTCCGCTTCTTAAAGAATATGTTGATGTATGTTTTATAGGTTTAATGAGTCAGCCGCTTTTCAGATTTGGCATTTCTCCAAATAAAATGTTTGATTATTTATATAGTGCTAAACCAATAATTCAGTCCATTGATTCTGCAAATGATATTGTAAAAGAAGCAAATGCAGGAATTTCAGTTAAGCCAGAAAACCCTAAAGAAATTGCTGATGCTATCTTGAAAATATTTAAAATGTCAGAATTTGAGCGCAATGAATTAGGAAAGAATGGCAGAGCCTATGTAGAGAAATACCATTCGTATGAACAATTAGCAAAACAATATGAGTATTTATTTAATTAGTTTTTTTGTTTTATTTATTGTGATGTTAGTCTATTTGAAAATCGCTAATCGATTTAATATAGTTGACAAACCCAATAATCGTTCTTCACATGAAGTGGTTACAATACGAGGTGGTGGCATTGTTTTTCCAATATCTATTTTAATGTATTTCGTTCTAAGTGGATTTCAATACCCTCTTTTTGTAGCTGCCATTTTTATTATTTCAGCGATTAGTTTTATAGACGATATAAAGCCTTTGAATACTTCCATTAGGTTAGTTATACAGTTTATTTCTATTGTATTAGTTATTGTTCAGCTATTTCCAGATATACCTTTTTTATTTATTCCATTAGTTCTTTTTATTCTATTGGGGGGAGTAAATGCTTATAATTTTATGGATGGTATCAATGGTATTACAGGGGCTTACAGTCTAGTGTTATTATGTACTTTTTGCTACTTAAATCAATCTTTGTCGTTTGTTGATAATGATTTAATTGTATTTGGATTACTGTCTGTACTTCTGTTTTTAATTTTTAATTTTAGAACGAAAGCACTCTGTTTTTCGGGAGATGTAGGAAGTCTATCGATAGCCTTGTTTGTTCTTTTCTTATTATTTAAATTAATTATTGTAACGGGTGAGCCCATATATGCTTTATTTTTAATGGTCTACGGCATTGATAGTGGATTTACTTTGATTAGTAGAAAATTGAAAGGGGAGAATATTTTTGAACCTCATCGTACTCATTTATATCAACTCCTTGTTCATTTAAAAGGCTATTCACATTTGTCTGTTTCTTTCTTGTATTCATTCATTCAGTTAGGCATCAATTATTTGATTATTTTTCACATACTAAATATGAAGAAAGCATACTTTTGGTCAATTTTATTTATTTTAATATCAATTTTAAGTTATAAATGGATTAAAAATAGGTTAATATGAGGAACACATTAACAAACTTATCTCGTCAGAATAAGCAACTCATTATGATTGCTGCTGATGTATTTTTCTTGTTGTTTGCTATATGGTTATCATTTGCTCTAAGATTAGGATATGTATGGCCAGATCAGTTAGAATCTAATCTGTGGATATTTATTTTAATACCTACTGTGTCTATACCCTTATTTATAAAATTAGGGCTTTACCGTTCGGTATTAAAGTTTTTGGGAACAAAGGTTATTGTTACGGCTTTTCAGGCTATTAGTATCACTAGTTTAATACTAGGTTTTGTAATGATGATTTTTAGAGAAGCTGATATGCCTCGAACGGTCATTTTTATTTTCTGGTCAGTATCAGGGATACTCATTGTTGTCGGAAGATTTATGTTCAAAGGGTTACTTTATTCATGGGATAACTTTGTAAATAATAGAAAACCTACAATTATCTATGGTGCTGGTAGTGCTGGTGGACAATTGGTCGAAAGTTTACGTAAAAACCATGAGTATGCCCCTGTGGCCTTTATTGATGATGATGAAAGTAAACATGGCACCTTTATCAATTTTACTAAGGTATATCCTTTTCAAGAACTAAAAAGTATAATAGAAAACAGAAATGCAAAAATAATTTTACTGGCGATCCCTTCCTTATCCGCAAATGGAAAAAAAGACTTACTTAAAAAATTATCAAAATACCCTATTGAAGTGAAACTATTACCCTCTCTTTCATCCATAGTTGAGGGGAAGATTTCTATTGATAATATACGACATGTTGAGGTTCAAGATATTTTAGGAAGAGTTCCAGTTTCGCCCCAATCCAATTTGCTTAAACAAAATATCACAGGTAAGAATGTTTTAATCACTGGAGCTGGCGGTAGTATAGGTTCAGAATTGTGCAGGCAAATAATACATTTAAAGCCAAGTAAAATTGTCCTATTTGACCATTCTGAATTTAACCTATATAGTATTGATTTTGAGTTAAATTCATTGCAATTGACCGATTGTCAAATTATTCCTGTTTTATCTGATGTAACCAATATGGAAAAGGTTAAATCTGTCATTTCTAAAAATGCTATTGATACCATTTATCATGCCGCTGCATACAAGCATGTTCCTATGGTTGAAAGAAATGTTGTTGAGGGTGTATACAATAATGTAGTAGGCACTTATAATGTAGCTCTATCTGCTAAAGAATGTGAAGTTGAAAATATGGTTTTAATCAGCACCGATAAAGCTGTTAGGCCAACTAATGTAATGGGCGCGTCAAAGCGCTTCTCGGAACTTATTCTTCAAGGACTAAACTCTCAAAAAACCAAAACCTGCTTTAGCATGGTTCGATTTGGAAATGTATTAGATTCAGCAGGCTCAGTGGTGCCTTTGTTTAGAAGGCAAATTAAAGAGGGCGGACCTGTGACGGTTACTCATTCAAAAGTAACACGCTATTTTATGTCTATCCCTGAAGCGGTTCAATTGGTCTTACAGGCTGGAGCTATGGCAAAAGGAGGTGATGTTTTTGTTCTTAATATGGGAGAGCCAGTTAAGATTTTAGATTTAGCGTTCAGAATGATTAACCTTAGCGGTTTAAGACCTATAACAAACGAAAACCCTGAAGGTGATATAAAGGTTGTCTTTACTGGCCTTAGACCTGGAGAGAAATTATATGAAGAACTGTTAATCGGTCACGATGTTATTCAGTCTAAACATCCTCAGATAATGCAGGCTAATGAAGCGAGTCTTTCATGGGAAGATGTGCAAGAATCTATTGTAAAAATCTCAGACTCCCACATCAGCTTGAATGAAAAAGATGTCAGAAAGCTTCTTCTTGAAAAAATCGAGGGATATAAACCGGTTAATAATTAGCTAGATGAAAATAGCCATTTTTGGAACGAGAGGAATTCCAAATCATTACGGTGGATTCGAGCAGTTTGCACAATACTTATCGGAAGGCTTATGCAAATTAGGTCATGAGGTTTATGTTTATAATTCGCACAACCATCCTTATCAAGATAAAAAATGGAATAAGGTCAATATAATTCACTGTTATGATCCAGAGTTTAAGCTTGGAACAATTGGGCAATTCATTTATGACTTAAATTGTACTATTGATTCTCGTAAACGAAACTTTGATGTTATTTTACAGTTAGGTTACACGAGTAGCTCGGTTTGGAATTGGTTATTTAAATCAAAACCCAAGTTGTTTACCAATATGGACGGTTTGGAATGGAAACGCACCAAATTTTCTAAAGTTGTTTCTTTATTTTTAAAATATGCTGAAAAGTTAGCCGTAAAACATAGTGATGTATTGATATCGGACTCATTAGGAATTCAAACTTATATAGAGCAAAAGTATTCGAAGAAATCTATACATATTCCTTACGGAGCAAATTCATTTAGAAGTCCAAATAGAGATATTCTTAATGATTTTCATTTATTACCTTATGAATATGATATGCTGATCGCTCGTATAGAACCTGAAAATAATGTAAAGGCAATAATTGATGCGTTTGTAAGTACCAATACTACAAGAAAGCTAATTGTTGTTGGAAAAATGAACACTAAACTAGCCTATGAGATAAAATCATATATTGATGATTCTAGAGTTGTTTTTTTGGGGTATGTCAACGATATTGTCAAGCTCAATAATCTCAGATATTACTCAAACTTATATTTTCACGGGCATACCGTAGGGGGGACAAATCCTTCATTGCTTGAGGCAATGGCTTCTGGCGCTTTAATTTGTGCGCATAAAAATATTTTCAACTCTTCAATTTTAGAACACGACGCTTTCTATTTCGAAAATCAAGAACAATTGATTTTTGCAATTCAAAACTATCATAAGTCAGATTACCCACATCTGTGCTCAAAAAATTTAGAGAAAATAGAAAACACGTATTATTGGAACAAGATAATTTCTGATTACGAACAACTTTTAACAGGATTTTGAATTACTTTCTATTCTTAGTATCTTTATAGTATAATACCTTAACACGTTTATTGATGAATGCAAAAGCACTTAAATTACGTCTTTTCTTTGCTTTAGGTGATATTTTTCACTTGTGCTTTTCATTTATTCTTTCTTATAGGCTCGTCTTTTTTACTATAGATATCTCCCAGAAATATCTTTTTTTATTGATTATTCTTTGTTTAACGTGGCTACTTGTAGGCTCTTTTTTTCGTCTTTTTGATTATGACAGAGCCGCTAGAACTGAAATAATGCTTTCAAACCTGCTCAAGTCTTTTGTAGTTAATGGATTGATGATTACCACTCTTTTATTTACTCTAAAATCAAATACATTTTCAATAACTTACCTTTATTATACATTATTTTTCGCCTTTACATTCTTAATTATTTGGCGTGTTTTTTCGGTTTTACTGATTAAAAACTATAGGAAGTTAGGTTATAATTATAAAAATGTAGTGATTATTGGATCGGGGGTTATTTCTTCAAGATTACATCAGTTTTTTTCAAAGAAAGAACATGGATATAAGTTGTTGGCAATTTTTAATGGCAAAAAAAATTATAAAGATTTTAATTGCCCTTGCTTTCATATTGATGAGTTATCAGAATTTTGCGAAAACAACAATGTTGAAGAAATCTATTATTCAGAATCTATAACTGATAAGGCTACATTGAAAAAGATGATGTTGTTTTGCGATGATAAAATGATCCGTCTAAGGATAGCGCCAGATTTTAGTTCGTTTAAACAAAGAAAAATTAACATCGATTTTTTGGGCGGCTCTCCAGTGATAACCTTGAGAGAGGAGCCTCTTCAATATGAGTTAAATCGTATTGTCAAACGTTTTTTTGACATAATATTTTCTTTAACAGTTATTGTTTTTATAATGTCATGGTTGGTTCCTATTATTGGAATTATTATTAAGTTAACCTCAAAAGGACCTATATTTTTTGCTCAAACTCGTTCGGGTTTAGATAACAAAGAATTTACTTGTTATAAGTTCAGAAGTATGACCATTAATGAGATGTCTGATGTGAAACAGGCGACAAAAAATGATCCAAGAACAACGGCTTTTGGTCGTTTCTTGCGAAGAACAAGTATTGATGAAATGCCTCAATTTTTTAATGTGTTGATGGGAGATATGTCGGTTGTTGGGCCAAGACCTCATATGCTTAAACACACTAGCGATTACTCTAAGATAATAGAAGGTTTTATGGTCCGCCAATTAGTGACGCCTGGAATAACAGGTTCTGCACAAGTAAATGGTTTTAGAGGGGAAACAAAATCTAAAGAAGATATGGAAAATAGGGTCAAGTACGATGTTTGGTATATAGAGAATTGGACATTGTTATTAGATGTTAAACTTATTTTCTTGACAATAATAAATCTCATAAAAGGTAGTGATAATGCGGTTTAATTTCTCGTGTTTTGTATATTTGTATTCTTACTTAAAGCAAATATTATCATGAGATTCATATTCTTTTTTACATCATTTTTAATAGTTAGTATTTGTTCTTTTGGACAGATTAACCAAGCTTATCAAAACACCGTTGACTGTTTAGATTTACAGATAGAAGTTCTGGCGGAACCTTTTTGTGCTGGCAGTTTCAATGGGGGGCAACTAAAAGTAAATGTAAGTGCAGGTTCTGGTTCAGGTGATTATTCATATGAGTGGTTAGATGATAACGGCAACGACCCCCCTGGTGGCCCACAAACTAACGCCACAACGTTGAGTTTTTTGACTGTAAATCAAACTTATTGGGCTTATGTGACAGATAATGTGACAAGTTGTTATGATTCTGTATCCTATATTTTTGAAGATTACTCTTGTCAGCAAGATACTGCGTCATTAGAAGTACAGAGTCCATTTGACATGAACCCTGTTGGGTACAGTCAATATTCAGAATGCGATATTAAACTAGTCAACTTAGGTTGTCAACTAAATTTTAAGCCTGAATTCACCATTTCTCATGAAACTGAGGACATAGAGTTAAATGATTTTATTATTGAGTTTTATAATGCTCAATCCAATTGGGAGTCCATACCCTATTCTATTAATACTGATGGAGATGCGGTAGGTTATTGGGGGAGTCAGAGTGGTGAAACTTTAAACTGTGATATTACTCAAGTTAGACCAGTTAGGGTGAAATTTAATCAGTTTAACCCCACAGCTCCTACTGGCGAATATATGGCAACACTAAGATTGTGGAGTGTTGACGAAAACGGTGACCCACTTTCAGTAGTCTCTGAAGAAGCATATGTTTCATTAACTTTAATGGATACTATTTGTGAGGATTTATCTGTCAATAGCCAATTGACGAATGCCAGTTGTTCGGGAGTAAATGATGCTCAAATAATACTAAGTGGTAGCGGTGGCGAAGGGCCTTATTTATTTTCTTTATCTAATAGCCCATACTCAACGGATAGTATATTTAATCTTTTAACAAATGGTATTTATTTTGCAGCCATAAAAGATGCTAATAATTGCCAAAATTCAGATACCCTCCATATTGGACCAGCCCCTGTATTACCTGATTCTATATGGTTTAATTCTATTTATCCTTTTGCGGCCAATATTGTCTGGAATGTAGACTCATTAGTAGATGGCTATAAGTTTAGATATCGAGAAGTAGGGCAATCATGGCAGGGGCCTGTTGCTTCTGGGAATTATACAAACGGAATTGCAGAGATGCTTCCATATAAAACGCTTTCAGGCTTGACTCCAGCGACAACTTATGAAGTTCAAGTCAAAGCAAATTCATTGACCGGTTGTGAAGAAGGCTGGTCTACAGAAATATATACGTTTATGACACCAATGGAAGTATATGTTTATAATATTGATAATACATGTGTAGGAACGAATTCAGGTCAAATAGAATTTGAAGTCATTACAAATAATGCATATACATTTGATTGGCAAGGTCCCAACGGTTTCTCTTCTACTGATACCTCAATTTATAATTTGGCAGAAGGTGATTATAATCTTCAAATATCTAACGGTCAAGGTATAATTTTCGATTCTACTTTTGTCGTAGCTGTTAGTGATTCCGATATTGGTGTGACTCTAAACGGTGACCCTTCTTTAATTTCTTATTCAGTAGTAGACCAAGTGTATTATGCTCAATCTTGTGATTTAATTAGTTATGTGATAGCCGATAGTGGCTATTCAAATTACTCTTGGCATTATGGAGATTCTTTACATTATGTTGAAGGACAACAAATTTTAATAGATACTTCAAATGTTTTTGTACAAGTTGAAGCGTTAGATTCTAATAACTGTATACTAACTTCTGATTCTATTCATATTTCAATAGTTTCAGATTATGTAAACTTAATAGATGCAAATGGAAATGAAGATTACATTGATGATGTATATGTTTTGTGTAGTGCTGATAGCTCAATAAATATTGACATTAGTTCATTTATGACTGGAAATTATTCTATTGAATGGAGAGAGATTGTAGGATCAAATTCTATATTATTAAGTGAAAATGACACCATTGAAATCATACCTACCCAGAGCACTAATTATGTGTTAAATGTTTCGAGTTGTTCATTTGATTTTTATGTGAATTTTTACCCATCTCCAAATATTGATGTCCAACATACTAACCTTCTTTGTTATGGAGATACAAATGCCACAATTTATATAGAAACAGATTCTTCAAATTCCATCAATTATTCACTGATTGATTTGATGAACAATGTTATTTACTTTAACAATACCAACCTCCCAATGGATACCATTGAAAATATTGCTGCAGGAACGTATACCGTTGAGTTAAAAGATGAATTTTTATGTGTCGTGAGCCAACAGGTTGATATACTTCAGCCGGATTCTTTATATTTTGATTCCCTACAGGTCCAAAATATTGAATGTTTTGCACAGAGTTTAGGTTCTATGTCGTTTAAAGTTTACGGAGGCGTAGATCCCGATATATTTATACTCAATGGAATCCCCACTGAGCTAACTCAAAACGCACAAGGGTATTTTTACATTGAAGACCTAATGCCTATGTCTTATACCATTGAAGTAATAGATTTAAATGGTTGTTATCATTCCTTAGAATTTGAAATTATTGAAGCTCCTCCAATGTTCTTTTCAGTAAATAGTTATTCAGATACCATTAGTTGTTACGGAGAATCAACAGCTATTATAAATTTGAATGTATCAGGAGGAACCCCATCTTATATCTTTGATTTATATAATCCAGATAGCTTATATGCCCAACAATCATCTAATATTTTTAATGAATTACCCGCAAATACTTATGAGGCATTTATAACTGATAGTTTTGGTTGTAAAGATTCATTAACACTAACTATTAATCAATATCCACAACTCATTATAAGCGAACAAGTTTCTTTGCATCAAGATGTATTGTGTAATGGCGATTCCACAGGATTTATTTCAATGATTATTGAAGGGGGTGATTTCGATTCAAACAACTCATCGTTTACTCAGTCCTATAACAATTTAAAAGCGGGTCTTTATGCTTATGAAATTATTGACAGTTCTGGTTGTTCTGCAACAAGTGATAGCATTCAAATTGTGGAGCCTCTTCCTATTATCATTTCTTTGACATCCTTACAATATATTGATTGTTTGAATTCTTCAGGAAATGTAGGGATTGAAATCTCTGGAGGAGTTTTGCCCTATATCTATTCTCTTAACGGTATAGATACATTTGATATAACTCTTCCAAATCAAACTATTACGTTTAATAATTTAGAGACAGGAGACTATACTCTTAATCTTTTTGATGCTAACTCATGTATAGACTCATTGAGCTTTAGTATAGAAGATCAAAGTACATTTGACTTAACAGTAGCAAATATATCGGATACATTATCTTGTTATGGCGATAGTACTGGTTTTATTCAGGTAGAAATAGGATTTCCTGGAAATTACACATACTCTTTAATACAAGGTGAAACGGTGCTTATTTCTAACCAGCAGTCGTCCTATTTTGAAAATTTGCCTGCTGGTGAATATGTCGTAGCAGCTGTTGATGACCAAGACTGTGTTGATAGTTTATATTTTTCAATTATTGAGAATCCACAACTACTATTGTCTGAAGATTTAGACTTACATCAAGATGTTTTATGTGACGGCTCTGCATTAGGATCAGTTACTACAATTATTCAAGGAGGAAAAATGCCTTACAATGTAGGCCTTGCAGGTGATTCTATGTATTCTTACCCTCATCAATTCAACAATTTGTATGTTGGAGAATATTCTTTTGTAGTTGTTGATAGTGAAGGTTGTTTGTCAGATACATTAACATCTGAAATAGTTACTAATCCAATCTTACCAGAGTTAGTGATTATTTCTGCAAATCAAGTAGATTGCCAAGGTCTAGGAAGTGCAACTTTTGAATTAATTAGTGGAAATGAGCCATTTATTTTTAGGCTTAATGGTGCTATTACAACTGTTAATTTAGATGCCCAAAATCAATTTACAATTCTCAATTTAGAAGCCAACCCTTATGAGCTCACCATAAAAGATAATTTCCTTTGTGCCGACACCCTTGATTTTGAAATATTTAATAATTCAGAAATAGAATTTGAAATAATTGACATTAACGATACATTGCCTTGCTATATGGACTCTTCGGGTTTTGTTGAGTTCGGTGTGCAAAATGGTACTGGTCCTTATATTTTCGATTTAGTATTAGATGGCGACACTATACTCACTCAAAATAATAATGTAATTAATGGTTTGCCAATAGGAGATTATATTGTTCATCTAACAGATGCAGCTGATTGTCATCAGCAGCTTTCTTTTTCAATTGTTGCTGAAGAGATAATTATTTCGGATAGTTTAGAATTACATAAAGATGTCAGTTGTTATGGTGCTAACGATGGTGAGTTTATGTTGCATATTGAAAGTATTTATCCCTCTCATGTATTGCGACTTACAGATACACTCAATACCGTTTATCCGTGGTACAATCATCCTCATTTATTCGACAATTTAGCAGGGGGAATTTATACAGTTGAGGTGGCTACTGCCGAAGATGACAATTGCCCTTATTTCTTTGAAGTAGAAATTTTAGAGCCAGATTCATTTATATTAGATTCTATTTTAGTAACAGATGTTATTTGTAGTGGTGATAGCACAGGAATTCTGGAAGCGTATTATTCTGGTGGCACTCCTAACTTTACTTATGTGTTTAATAATGACTCAAGCATACTGGCTAACGAATTATATGCTGCCTCTTACTATCTCGAAATCATCGATTCTAACGGTTGTATTATAGATACTAATTTTACGGTAAATGAGCCTAATGAGTTAATTCTTTCTTTAGTCGATAGTATAACGTTTAACGTTTCTTGTTTCGGAAATAATGATGGGCAAATAGGCTTAGATGCTAGCGGTGGCGTTCCGCCATATCAATACAGTATTTTAGGTAGTGCAGTTCAAGATACTAATGTTATTGTAGAGCTTTTAGCTGATACTTTTATTGTCTCTGTTACCGATAGTGTAGGTTGTGAAGACACCTTGACAGTTATTATTTCACATCCAGAATTAAACTTATTTATTGATAGTTATCAGTTGTCAGATAGTTTAGGTTTTTGTGCCTTGTGTTATGGAGACTCTACGGGTTTTATAGATATTTTGATAACTGGTGGTACACCAGCATACGATTATTTTATTGTTAATGAACCAGACACTTTTACTAGTCCGCATATTGAAAAGTTAGTAGGAGGGGAGGAGTATCAATTTTTTGCTATCGATGCTCAAGGCTGTTTAACGGATACTATTACTGTTGAATGTACTTCGCCAGATGAAATAATTTTAGAAATTGAAACGGCGACATTACCATCTTGTTGTTATACTTGTGATTCGGAAGTAGTACTTTCTGCTGTGGGTGGAATAACACCATACACTTATGGATTTGAAAATGGTATTTTCCAATCAGATAGTTTATTTGACCAGCTTTGCGGTGATTCGTCATATACGTTTAAAATTCTGGATAGCTTCGGATGTGAAAAACAGGATAGTTCATTAATAGTAGAAAATAGACCTTGCTTGACGGTTGATACTTTAAACTATATCAATAATGAATTGCCAGCATTAATACATTATGATATCTGTCAAGCAGATGGGACAGCAAAAATTTACACATCTGCACTTGAGGGTGTTGGAAGCTATTCTTTTTCTATTAATGGCGAGCCTTTTATTCAGCAAGAAGAAATTATGTTTGATAGTTTGTATCAAGGTAACCATTACATTATTGTGAAAGACGAATACAATTGTTTAGATACCTTAAACTTTGAAGTTGATGCACCTAATCCAATTGTCATATCCGACTTATTTATAGATACTATTTATTGTGGTGCACCTACCCTAAATAGCTCGAATAATCAGTCTGATATAGGTTCAATACTTGCTATTGCATCAGGAGCTTCAAGTGGTGTGTACTTTTATTCTCTAGATGAAATTGACAGTGTTCTATATCAGTCAAATGGTTTTTTCGATGACTTAGATTCTGGATATTATTCGATGAATATTATTGATTTAAATGACTGTGTTGAAGAGTTTGATATACACATACCTTTTTATTCAGCTTCTGTTGAATATAGTGTAAGCGACATTACCTGTCCTGATTTCAGTAATGGTATTATTGAGATTGACACTGTAATTGGAGGGTTTAACCCTTGGGTTACCTTTGATGGCAATACGACAACTAATAATAGTTTTTCATCAATTTCAGAAGGTCAACATAACCTTACCATTCACTATTTTATACCAAATAGCACTGAAATTTGTTCTTACACGGATACTATTGAGTTTTTTGATAAAGAGCCTTTAGATTTTAGTTATGAGTTAAAGAACCCGACTTGCAATGGTGTTTGTGATGGTTCAATTAGTATAGCTCAGATTGATGGTGGGACAAGTCCATATACTATATTATGTCTTAATACTACTGATACAACTCTTGTTTTTGAAGGTTTATGTGCTGATGAGTATGCAATTAAAATGGTTGATTCTAACGGTTGTTTTATTATTCAAGATGTTATGATGTTAGAGCCTAACGCTTTATATCCAATAATAGATTTTGAAGATGGGCAATTGGTTGTTATAGAGCCAACGATAGGTAGCCCATTGTCAGGAGTTCCTCCATATACATATCAGTGGTATGACTCTAATGGACAGATTGCAGGAGCAAATGATAGTTTATATGACCCTGCGCTTCCAGGTGATTATTCAGTTGTCGTAACAGATGATACGGATTGTATTGGTGAATCTAGTTTTTATAATATTGAGGTTTTGGCAATGTCTAATTGGGATAGTGATTTAGTAAATGTATACCCTAACCCTTTTAAAGATAGATTAAAAGTATCGACGGAATCTAAAGATAGGATTGATTGGATCATAAGTGATACAAGAGGAAGGGTTGTTCAGAGCGGACAAGATATATTTTCTTGGACAATAAACACTTCTAAATTATATAATGGCATCTATTTTTTAAGGTTAAAAAAGGGAAATAATGAACTTATTTATAAGATTGTAAAACAATAATTATTAGTTTTTAAAATTTCATTACTTTCGTAGAATACAAAAATGTTTCAAATCAGATGAAAAAGTTTATTAATTTAATAGTGATTTTTGCTTTAACAGCTTTTAGCTCTTATTCATTTAATTCAATATTAGCTGAAGATGAGGTTGTTATTTCTATAAGTAAAAATGATATGATCGTAGTGTCTGACGTTGCTAAGGTTATGCAGTACGCTAAGGTTAAGGGTTTAAGTGATAGAGCATCGGATCAGGTCAAGCTAGCTGACGAAGCTTATTCAAAAGGAGTTCAGTTATTGCAACAGTCCGATTATACTCAGGCTATTCTTTCTTTTAAAACAGCTTTTAAAAATTATAAAAGAGCTAAGCTCAATGCTGATGCGCTTAATTTCCCTAATCTGCAATTAGCATTAGCTCATCAATTGAGCGATGATGATAGAAATAAGAAAAAGGTAGTTCGATACCTTGAGTTAGTTACTAAGTCCGTAGAAAAAGAGAAAGAATGGTTATATAATCTTGCTATTTTAAACTACCTAAATAATAACGAAACTTTAGCGGCAGAGCAATTAGAGGCGGTTATTAAAATGGATAAAAACTTCTTTAAGGCTTACGGTAATTTAGCAGCTGTTTATAAGACAATTAATGAGTCCAAGAAAGCAGATAAGGTTCTGACACGACTCAAATATGCTCAAGATGATTTAGCTGAAAAGCAAAGAAAAGAGCAGCTAGCTTTAGCTAAGAAAAATGAAAAAGCTAAAAGCTCAAATAAACCTGATAAAGTTGAAATTAAAGAAGAGCCTCCTAAAGGGATAAATATCGATGCGATGTCTTTATCTGCCAAAGGTGATGGTAAATCTGTGCTGAAGAATGAAACAATCACAGCATTTGATGATCGTTTAAGAAAAAAACTTAGAGAAGGACAGGATTTCTACGATCAAGGTATTGTTTTGTTTAATTCAGGAGAATTTCCTCTTGCTATTAAAGCGTTTAAATCTTCTTTGAAAAAATTCAATCAAGCTAAGGTTTCTCAACTAACACTTAGCTATGTAAATACTCACTTAGCGATGTCATATTTTAGAAGTTCTGAAAAGCGTGATAAAAAGAAGGTGGGTCCAATTATAGAAATGCTATCCAAACAAGTTTACGAAGATAGAGATTTGACATATAACATTGCTGTAATGCAATATGGTCTAGGTAAAAAAGACAAGGCTATTGACTTATTAGAGAAATGTAATTCTATGGATAAATACTTTTTATTGTCCTATCAAAATCAAGTTGCGATTCACAATGAATTAGATGATCCGAAAAGTGCAAAAAAAGCCTTTAAAAATCACGAGAAATATAAAAATGAACTGACTGAGGTTTATAAAGAATATGTTCGAACAGGGGTGAAAAATAGTGATGTGGATTTATCCTTTTTAGATGGAGCGATATTCAGAGTTGCATTAGGAGATTTTAGTGAGTTTAACATGCCTATAGATATCTACTTGCATGATGATTTAATAACTGTACCACTAGGAAATAATTTCTTTTCATTTATCTGCGGTAACTACGATAGCTACAAAAAGGCTGAATCTTATTTGTCTAAATTGAGTTCAAATGGTTATGAAAATGCCTTTATTATTGCTTTTAAAGATGGTGTAAGAACTGATTTTGCATCAGAGTTTTAGAGGGCATATAAATTTTAATAATAAAAAAAGCACATCGTTTAGATGTGCTTTTTTTAAATCTTGTTTTTCATTTATTTACACTCCCAACTTTCAGTCCAATTGTATTTATATAGTCCTGAAGTAGAATCACCTACTGTAGTTTCAAAAGTTAACGTTGAGTTATTAATATCTTTCAAATCATCACCACAAGCTTCTGTAACGGATGTAGGACTTAAATAAGTGCTCATGTTATCATCAGATAACATAACATAACCTGGTCCGCTATAGGCGATGCTACTAATGGAATCTAAAATTAATGAGTCATTACTATTAGAGTAATATTCAACGGATAAATTAACGTCTGTTGTGATTTGGCAATCCATACAATCCAGGCAAGATGATAATGCTACTGAAGCCAAAAGTCCGGTTAATATGATTTTAATATTCATTTAATAAATTGTTAAGGTTAAAAATGTTTTGTTAATTAGAAGGCATATCCTACTCTAATTTTTATTCTATATGTTTCTAGTTTA